>CAZWGD010000222.1:0-4556 GCA_964633235.1 uncultured Desulfobacteraceae bacterium
GTTGTGGGGGAAAAAACAGCGGCAATACCAGGCGTTTGGTGGAAATCGGCAAACAGACCGGAACGCGCACGTACCATATCGAATCGGAAACCGAGATTCAGAACCTGCCCCTGGAATCGGCCGGACGCATCAGTATCAGCGCCGGTGCTTCAACACCCAACTGGGTGATCAACAAAGTATTCCGAACCATTGAAAAGATTCATCTGAAACGGGGACAAGCCTGGCGCAAGATCCTTTATGTCCTGCAAAGAGGATTGCTGCTCACCAACCTATACGTGGCCCTGGGGGCGGGGTGCCTATGCCTCACCTGCACCGCACTCATGGGGTTGCAGCCCTATTGGCCGCATGCCAGAATCGCCGCCCTCTACGTACTTTGCATGCATATTCTCAACAACCTGATCGGCAGCCGTGCGGATCAGTACAATGATCCGGACAGGGCTGTTTTCTACAAAAAATATCGTGTTTTTCTTGGATCATTGGCCGCTGTCGCCGGCGGACTCGGTCTGCTCACGGCCTACGCCCTGGGCTGGCTCCCCTTTCTGGTCCTATTTCTCATGACCGTATTCGGGTTGTCCTATAATTTCGCCTTGATACCCATGCGTTTTGGAGCCGGCAAGATCCGGCGCATGCGTGATATTTCGGGATCAAAGACCGTGCTGATCGCCCTGGCATGGGGAATGGTCACCACCTTGCTGCCGGTACTATCCGCCACCGGCACCCCCCGTGTCACTGCGGCGTTCAGCTTTGTCTGGTCCGCCTGTTTCGTGCTGGCGCGCACTGCCTTTTTTGATATTCTCGACATGCAGGGGGACCGCATTATTGGAAAAAATACGATTCCCTTAATGTTCGGCCAAAAACGAACCCTGCGATTTTTGCAGACCCTGCTGATGGCCATACTGGGTATGATGATACTGGCGGTCGCCTGGAACATCGTCCCTAGACTGGGTCTCTTCGTAGCCCTTTGCCCCCTACTGTTATATGTCACCTTTTCGACCCATGAAGCCGGGTATATGCTTCCCGGCATCCGACTGGAGTTCGTGGTAGAGTCTCACTTCATACTGGCCGGGATAATGACCTTGATTTGGCTGGCTGTTTTCGAATGACGGGAGTACCCGTAGAAAGATAGACCATGCAGCCTTTTGAGATTCCGATTACCGACACCCTGGATCTGCATACCTTTCGTCCCGAGGAGATACCGGACCTGCTGCAAACGTATCTTACGCTTTGTGTACAGAAACAGATCGCTACCGTAAGGATTATTCACGGGAAGGGAACGGGAGTACTGAAAAACAGAGTGAGGGCTTTGTTGAAAGGGATGCCCGTGGTTCAATCATTCCGGGACGCTCCCCCGGAAGCCGGCGGCTGGGGCGCCACCGTCATTACCCTCAACCACGCGATCCAATCTGTTCCGGATAAATAAATCAAAGGCGTTGTCTTCAAACGCAATTTCCACATCCATTACAATCAGATCAAGGGGCCACGTGTGACGGTGCCTGATGCGCACAAAATCCTTCTCCGTCGTGAAAAGGAGGTCGGCGTTTGCCGCTAGGGCCGATCCCCAAACAGAATCGAGCTCCGCTGCTGTGTAAGGATGGTGATCGGGAAAATCTGAGAACCCGGCGATCCCAATATGATTTTTCTCAAGCATGGAGCGGAAGCCTGCATTATCGGCTATTCCCGAGAGCACGTAGCTCCTCTAGCCCTTGAAGGAGCAGAGGCCGCAGGTGGGGTGCATTTCACCGTCGCCGCCTTTGGTTATTATTTTGGATATAAACGGCCGATGGACCGATTTGAACGTGGGTTTGCCGCCAATGGCCTCTTGGGTCTCCGGAGAACAAAACAACACCTCGGGGTCCGTTCTGGTGAAGATGATCCCATCCGCGCGACCAAGGGCAGGCGGACCTTCCCGCAGTAGACCCCTGGGTAGGAGGTGACCGATTCCCACGGGTTTTTTATAATCCAAGAGCACCAGGTCCATATCACGGGCAAGTTTGCGATGTTGAAAGGCATCGTCCAGGATAATTACCTGGGGTTTAATGGTCTTACAGGCCAGCAGGCCCGCTTGAAACCTGTCTTTTCCGATCAGGACGGGGATGTCACCCAGCCGGGTTGCCATCAGGTACGGTTCGTCTCCGGCGGCGTCAACATCCATGAGAAGCCGGGTGCCGTTACTGACCATACCGGCCGAATTTGTGCGCCGGGCCTTATATCCCCTGCTGATCACCACCACCCGGTATCCTAGTTGTTTAACCAAACGCGCCAGATAAATAGTAAGGGGTGTTTTTCCAGTCCCGCCGGCAACAATATTGCCAACGGATATCACAAAGCAGGGCAGTTTCCGAATTTTAAAGACACCCCGCTCATAGGACCAGTTCCGGCAGGCAACGGCTTTCCCATAGCCCAGGGAAATTAAAAACAGGATGGCGCGGAGGGTGCTGAAGCCGTTTTCATCACCATCGCTCATGGCCGAAGCAACCCTGCTGTAAAGCGTTTTTTTCATCCGAAACGGTTTGAATTTCATTCACTCCTAAACAGGAAAAAAGCCCCCGAAGCCAAAAAGATGAAATTGGTCATCCAGGCGGCCACCACGGGGCGCAGGACCTCTCCATATCCCAAAGAAACCAGGAGACTGTGCAGGGTCCAGTAGAGAAACGCGATACCAACCCCTGCGGCAATCGTGATGGGCATGTTTTCATTGATCATATTCCTGGTGGCCAGGGCGGTGCCGGCAATGGTCATGATAACGCAGACAAAGGGGAAGGCGATCTTGGCATACAGGTCAACCTTGTAGAGGGTGGCATCGTAGCCCTCTCTTTCCACGCGCTTGATATAGGCCAGCAATTCCGTAAAGCTCATCTCTTCCGATTTTTTAACCACCCGTTGCAAATCATCCGGCGCCAGCTCGAGTTTTTGGACCGACTTGTCGTGAAAGGAAACCGTGTATGTGTGGTTGTCCGCATTCAGCTTCTGCTGCATGGTGTGATACAGCACCCATTTGCCTTTTCGATATACCCCCTTTTTGGCGTCAATCCGTCGCGAGATTCTAAAGTGGCTGTCGAAGTTGTACAGGGTTATGCCGGAGATGATCTTTTTGGCCGGGTTATAATACTTAATATGGATGATCATGCGATTTCCCTTGAGCCAAATATTTCTTCCCTTGGAGACCACGGCGGCTTTCTTCTTGACCTCCTCCCGCCAGATCTTGTTTGCTTCCGCCACCGTGAGGGGAACGATCACCTCGGACAGCATGAATTGCAGAATACTGAAGATAAGTCCCAGATATAGAATGGGGATAAAGAGGAAAAAAATACTCACCCCGCCGCTCCTCAGGGCGATCAGCTCATGGTATTTCGTCATCAACCCGAAGCAGACAATCACGGATAGAAGAATGCATAGCGGAACCATTTGGGAAATAATAAACGGCAGCTTAAGGAGAAAGTATACCAACAGTCGGTGGAGCGGAACGCCGCCCTCCATGAAGTTGTCGATTTTTTCAAAAAAATCGACTACCAGATAGATCATCACCAGGACCGCCAGGATGATCAGCATGAATTTCAGGATTTCCGAAAGCATATATCGGGTGATAATGGACATCACGACCCTCTAAAGCGCGCTGAAAAACGAGATGATAGTGATGACAATACCCGTTGGAGAATTTCAAACTCCGGTGAACGGTTTCTGGCCATGCGGAAAAACAGGTAAATACCGATACCCCCGGTAACCAAGTTGGGAACCCACATGCCCATGGCGGGCGGGTAAGCCCCGGTTTCTCCAAAAACCTTCCCCGCGGAGAGGAGGATGTAGTACAGCAAAAAAAAGACCAAACCCAGTCCAATCCCGAAAGACCGCTTCACGGAGCTGGACATAATCCCCAGCGGAACGGCGAGAAAGCCGAGAAACAGGCAGGCAAACGGAATCGAAAATTTTTTATGGTACTCGATCAGAATCGCATGAAAGACGCTGTCCCTTGAGGGTGCCGTTTTCAGAAAATGACGCATTTCGGGTACACTCATCTCTTTGCGATGCTTGGTCCTCCCCGGCCCTGTGTCGAGGTTTTCAAGGCTCAAGCGGACATTATAGGTGTCGAAATCGATTGAATTGGCCGATCCGTCCTTTAGGCTGACATGGTTGATCTTGCCGTTGAACAACCGCAAGTGGGTCGTTGCCTTATCCTTCTCCTGAAAAAGAACGCCCTTGGGAGCCACGATGGCGCTGACGATATTCTCGGTGCGTTGATCTTCAATAAAGACATCATGCAGGGTCCTGGTTTTAGCGTCTATTTTGCTGATATAAAGGGTGACGCCTTTAAAACTGTCGTTGAAGGTTCTCTCCTTCAAGCCGACGTCCATATTTTGGGTGGCCAGTTCGTACAACAGGTTGCGGGTATGTCTGTTCCCCCACGGTACCCCGTAAAAGGAGATGATTCCCGTGATGATACACCCGATACAGCAGAATAGCACCGCCGGCGGTAGAAATCCGAAAAGGCTCACACCACCGGCTTCCAGGGCGATGACTTCATTGTCGCTGGCAATGCGCATAAACACGATCAGAACGGT
>CAZWGD010000223.1:0-4527 GCA_964633235.1 uncultured Desulfobacteraceae bacterium
ATGCTCCAAAGCACCCTCGGGGCGGAGATCATGGCCCCGCCCGATGACTTTCAGGGAGCGGCATTTGACTACACCCCAGCAACAGACGGCGATGTCTTCAACTTCGCCGAGGGCGGGCCGGAGGTGAGGGCCGTGCATACACCCGGACATACGCCGGGCAGCACCTCATATTTGATTGACGACCGCTTTTTTATTTCTGGAGACACCATGTTCATATACTCCATCGGCAGACCCGATCTGGGCGGCATGGCCGCGGAATGGTCCGCCATGCTGTACAAAACCATGACCGAGAAGCTGCTTAAGCTGGATAACGACATCATGGTGCTGCCGGGTCATTACATGGACTGGAAAGAGGCTGATGAAAATCTCGTTTTTGCGGCCCCCTTTGGAAAGGTCAAAACCTTGAACAGCGATATCTACGGTATTGGAAACGAAACGGACTTTTGGGCCTTTATCAAGGCCAACCTGCGCAAACAGCCTGACGAGTACGCCAGGATCCGTGAAATCAACGCCGGGTTGGAGACGGTGGACGATGAGGAGGCCGACATTATGGACCTGGGCAAAAACGAGTGTGCGGCCAGCCAAATGGCCCAGGCCCAGGGACAGTCTTAACGGGATGCTAGCATGCCTCACTTCGCCGATATTCAGGTGACCCCGTACTGGCTGGATCCCCATCCCGTGACCAAAGACTATGCAGGGCGAGAACTGCCGCGCAAGACCCAGATCCTGGTGATCGGCAGCGGCTACACCGGCGTCGTGACCGCCCTGCAACTGAAAAAAGCGGGCCTGGATGTGACCCTGATCGAAAAAGACGGACTGGGATTCCAGGCCAGCGCTAAAAACGGCGGTATGGCACTTACCGGGTTGAGCGTCAGCCTGTCCAAGATCCTCAAAAAAGAGGGTCGGGAAAGGCTGTCCCGTCTTTTCCGGGAATCGCTGACCTCCATCGATTGCGTGGAAGAACTGGTAAAAGAGGGGGAGATCGATTGCCATTTCAGCAGGTGCGGCTATCTGGAGGCTGCTTACAAACCTTCCCATTACGAGGGTTTGAAAGCGGAGCAGGAATTTCTATTTCAAAATCTAAGCCATGAAACCCGCCTGATACCTCCTGAAAACCTGCGGGCCGAGGTGGGATCGAATTTTTATCACGGCGGTTTGGTGGAACCCATGAGCGCCGGTGTGCATCCCGCCAAATACATCGCGGGCTTGATCCGCATGGCCGAAAACGCCGGCGTCGATCTGCATGCCTGCGTCCGGGCGCATAAGCTTGAGCGCGTCCATGGAAAGATGAAGGTCTATACCGACCGCGGACCGATTCTGGCGGACCGTGTGGTGGTGGGTACCAACGGCTATACCACCCAGCTGACCCCCTGGCAGATGCGCCGGGTAGTGCCGGTGGAGAGCTTCATGATCGCCACCCAAGAATTGCCCGCGGCAGTTGCCGAACAGCTCATACCCAACAACAGGATGGTCTCCGATACCAAAAGATTTCTGTATTACTTCCGGCTTTCACCGGACGGAAAGAGGGTGCTCTTCGGAGGCCGGCCCAAGCAGGCCTGGAAAACGGCCATCGACAAGGCCGGGGCCATGCGCGCAGAAATGCTCAAGGTCTTCCCGCAGCTTGAAAGATATGCCATCGATTACTGCTGGTTCGGCAAGGTCTGTTTCACGGTCGACCGCTATCCCATCATTGGAGAACGCAACGGCATCGCTTATGCAATGGGATACTGCGGTCACGGGGTCGCCATGGCCACCTACTTCGGGTTTAAACTTGCGGACATGATCCTGGGAAAGGGTTTGAACACGGCTTTTGCGGAAAAAAAATCCATACCTATACCGTTTTACAGGGGAAACCCGTGGTTTTTACCCCTGGCGCACAACTATTTCCGGTTTCTGGATCTGGTCAAGTAATGAACCGGCGTAAATTCCTCAAATATATTGCGGCGGGATTGTGCGGCGGTACCGGGATCTATGCCTTATTGAATCACTACCGCAAGAGGCATGTCTGCGATATCGTCACCCATCCGCACCCCATCCTCAGACAAGTGTCCGCATCTATTCAGCGCATCGACGATGCCGTTATCTCCACGGCCGAGATGATGATCGACACCCTGAGGTTCAAAGCCCCCGTGGAATTCTTTCTGCGCGCATCCCTCTACAAGGGTTTGTCCGCACCCCAAATCGGTGTTCAAAAACGGCTGATCGTATGCGGCCTGCACGGTGAGGCCAGGGTATTGGTCAATCCGCAGATTCTGGAAAAAAAGGGCGTTTATGACAGCCGTGAGTACTGTATGTCCCTGCCCCGGCACCGCCGCCTGACCGTGAAACGCCCCGCTCATCTGAAAGTCGACTACCTGGGGTTGGACAGCAGGCGAACCGTCCTGAATCTCAAGGGACCCGACGCCGCTCTGGTGGCCCACGAAATCGACCACCTTAACGGTGTGCTCTATATCGATTATACGGGACAGAATGATAAAAGGCCTGATCGCAAAATATAAAACCTTGCGCCAAAACAGCACGCTTTTGCGTTTCAGGGTGCTGGTGCGCCTGGGGAGATGGTTGCTGCCCCGCTACCGGTTCAAGTGGCCCCACATGGCCTGGTGGGATGACCGGGCCTTCAACCGCTATTTGGATCAGTTCCAGGAAGCCGAGGGCCTGAATACGGACCGCCGCTGGATGCTTTCCCAATTGATTCGCCTGGTGAAGGCGGTTCCCGGAGACACGGTCGAATGCGGTGCCTACAAAGGGGCCGGCTCGTATTTGATGCTTGGTTTCAATGAGACGGACGGGGGAAAGCGAACCCACTTTATCTTCGATTCATTCGAGGGATTATCGACCCCCGCCGATGTTGACGGAGACTATTGGCATCAGGGGGATCTCTCCACCGGTATGCAGTCCATTCGTCAAAACCTGGCTGGATTTACCAAAGTGCGCCTGTGCAAAGGGTGGATACCGGACCGCTTTGGGGAGGTGGAAGCGCGGCGATTTGCCTTTGTGCATATCGATGTGGATCTGTACCAGCCCACATTCGAGAGCATGCGTTTTTTCTATCCGCGCCTGAATACCGGGGGCATCATTCTCTGCGACGACTACGGATTCACCAGTTGTCCGGGGGCCACCCGAGCGCTTGATGAATTCCTCGCCGACAAGCCTGAAAAAATGATCTCCCTTTCAGGCGGGGGCGGTTTTATGATCAAGGGATGCCCCACTGCGGCCCCCTGGAACCCTTTACCCCGAACCGTGAATCCGCCGCAGACGGAAACCTCGAACCCTGAACCCTGAACCCTGAACCCTGAACCCTGAACCCTGAACCGTGAACCCTGAACCGTGAACCCTGAACCGTGAACCCTGAACCTTGAACTCTGAACCGTGAACCTTAAACTCCCACAGGACCCAACCACTATGATTTTAGTAACGGGCGGCGCCGGTGTCATGGGATCCCGGCTGGTTGAAGGGCTGGTAAAAAAAGGCTGGCAGGTGCGGGCCTTGACCCTGCCCGGCGACCCCCTTGTGTCCCGCCTGGCCCACCTTGACTGTGAGATCTTCTACGGTGATATCACGGACGGGGCCTCTCTGAAGGGTGCTTTTAAGGACGTCCAAACGGTCTATCACCTGGCGGCGATCATCATTGCAGACGATCCCGGTATGTTCACCCGCATAAACCTCAAGGGGACCCAAACCGTTCTTGCCGGCGCCGTATCGGCCGGCGTCAAGCACTTTATCCACGTCTCCTCCGTCTCGGTGGTCTATCCCAAGACCACGCCCTATTCCGTTTCCAAGAGGCAATGCGAAGCCATGATCAGCGCCCAGGAAGAGATCAAGTTCACCATTGTACGCCCTTCCCTGGCCTATGAGCGCAATGGGGCCCAGGAGTTCATGATGTTTATGGACTATTTGAAAAAGTTCCCCGTGGTCCCCTTTATCGGCCGGGGGATGGCCCTGAAGAACCCCGTGCATGTGGATGATCTTATCCGGGGGTTTATTTCGCTGGCGGGAAACCCAAAGGCCTATGGAAAAACCTACAACTTCACGGGCGGCGAAGACATCAGCATCCGAAACCTGGCCCGCCTGATGCTCAAACATCAGGGGATGCATAAACCTTTCATCACCATCCCCGTATGGCTCTGCACCGCTCTGGCCTGGGTCATGGGAAAACTCATGCGCCACCCGCCCCTGACATGGAGCATGATCGCCGGCATCACCCAGGATGCCAACCTGGACCATTCCAGCGCCACGAGGGATTTAAACTACCGGCCCATGGGCATCCGGGAGGGGCTCCACAAATGTTTTCCCCTCACGTAAATGCCTTTATGGGCAAATCGAGTCAGTATGAACACGCTTGATCAGCTGAATTTACCCGCCAAAGCGCCACGCATAATTTTCGATGATGTTCTCCAAAAGACAGGTGCAACACCCAGCTGGCAAACGTACGTGTGTTTGGATGGTGGATGGAGGTGTTCGCCTCATCAGGCGAACAACTCCATACACAACTTGTCGATCTTCGCGTCTTGGCGGTTCATGAAAAAT
>CAZWGD010000224.1:0-4517 GCA_964633235.1 uncultured Desulfobacteraceae bacterium
TTATCCAGCCCACGCAAGGGATGCGGGATTTCGGAGTACGGGTCAAGCTCAATCCGGTAAAACATCTGCTCAAGGGAAAAGATATTATCATTATTGAAGATTCCATCATCCGCGGCACCACGGTTAAAACCCGCGTAAAAGCGCTCCGGGAGGTGGGAGTCAGGCGCGTCCATTTGCGGGTTGCCGGTCCTGCCCATCGGTTCCCCTGCCACTACGGGATCGATTTTTCTACCAAAGGAGAACTGATTGCGTCGGGAATGAGCGAAGAGCAGCTTCGTGACTATCTGGGCCTCGATTCATTGCACTACTTAAGCCTGGAGGGTCTCTTGGCCTCCACCGGGTTTGAACACCCCGAGGCACATTTCTGCAAGGCCTGTTTCGACGGATGTTATCCCGTGGAATTTGATGCGTCCCTAACCAAAGATTGCCTGGAAGTGCGGTGACTTCGGCGGCGACATCCTCAGGTGCCCACGCCCGGGAACCCCGGCACATCAAACAGACGGTGGCTTTTTCTCGGCACGCCCGGAATATCTTCTTTCACATTCTCACGCAGTGCAATCTCAAATGCCGGCATTGCTATATCAATCCCGAGCAGCAGGGAAGCGGTATGCTGGGTATTACCGCCATTAAGGCTTGGCTCGATCTTTTTTCCGCCGAACATACCCGCGCCAACTTGATCCTGTTGGGCGGAGAGCCTACCCTGCACCCGGACCTTGCAGCGGCTGTACGCCATGCCGATCGCTCAGGTTATCAATCGATCACTGTGGACACCAACGGTTATTTGTTTCACGATATTCTACACAAAGTTACCCCGCAGGAGGTGAGCTTTCTCAGTTTCAGCCTGGACGGTGCCACCCGTGAAACCAATGATGCGCTTCGGGGAAGGGGATCTTATGATGTCTGCCTGGCGGGGATTCGACAGGCGGTAGCGGCGGGCTTCAACACCAGCTTGATCTATACGGTCAGTACGGCCAATCTCCACGAGTTGAACAGCATGCCGGCTTTAGTGGCCGATCTCGGTATCAAGAAGTTTTTCATTCAGGTTATCGGTCTGCGGGGTAAATCCGCGCCGTCGGCGGAAACCCAACCCGGGAAAGTTATTGCCCAGGCCACCAAAGAGGATTGGTTGGATCGCATCCCCGGCATCGCCCGGGAAATTGCCGAGCTGGGCATTACGGCTATCTATCCGAAAGTTTTTCTGGGGCCGGAAGCCGCTTTCGAATGCGCGGGGATCGTGGCTGAAAATTATTTCATATTTCCAAACGGTCGTGTATACCGGTGCCCCTTATGCGAAGATTTCCCTTTACATAGCAAAATCATCCGGGGAAACAAGTTGATTGACACCCCCAAAATCAATGAGACGGATCTGTTTGCTTTGGACATCCCCGAGGGTTGTGTCATGAACCGTTTACTTCAACCGGCCAACCTCCGGTATGCTGAAAATGGAAGACCGCTGTATAGAATCGCCTGCTGTCTGTTAAAGGAAGAAATCAGGCCCCGGTCGTTTTCTTGAGCTCGACGTACAGGGAAGCCGCCAGAGCGGCTGTGCATCCGTCACCGGCGGCGGTTACGATCTGACGGGCGAATTTTTTCCTGAGATCCCCCACGGCATAGATACCGGGAATGTTTGTCTGACATTTTCCGTCGGTCAAAATATAATCGTCGCTGTTACGCTGGACAGCCTCGGGCACAATTTTGGCGTTTGGCAAATAGCCGATTAAGACAAACACCCCGTCCACGGACATCTCCCGCACATCACCGCTTTGTGTGTCTTGAAGAGACACGTGGTCTACCCCGCCGTCACCGGCATGGATGGCGGTAATTATTGTATTCCAGAGCACTTCGATATTATCGTTTTCCAGAGCGCGCTTTTGCAGAATCGGGCTGGCGCGCAGGGCATCCCGACGATGGGCGATATAGACTTTCTTGGTAATTTTAGCCAGATACAAGGCCTCCTCAACCGCGGTATCGCCTCCGCCCACTACCATCACCACCCTGTCCTTGAAAAAAAAGCCGTCACACGTGGCACAGTAAGATACCCCTTTGCCGTAGAGATCATTCTCACCGGGGATGCCCAGCTTACGCGGGTATCCACCGGTAGCTAAGATTACCGTCAGTGTGGTCAATACCCGACCGCCGATGAGTTTGACCTTATGGAATTCACCTCCGGGCTCAACGGCAACAACCTCATCGGCAATCATCTCGAGACCAAAAGATTCGGCATGTTGGCTCATTTTTATGGCCAGCTCCGCACCGCTGATCTTCTCGAATCCGGGGTAATTTTCCACTTCATCGGTGAGTATCACCTGGCCTCCGGGGCCGCCCCTTTCGACCAGAACCGTTTCAAGGCCCGCCCGCTGGGCATATATACCGGCACTGAGCCCTCCAGGGCCGCCGCCGATGATCACCAGGTCATGAATTTCATTCTCCGGCATTCGCATCCTCCTTTATGTTGCACTGCGTAAGGTATCGATTTCCATCCGGCTGATTGTATGCCGGGCATATGTCCCCAAATGTAAAAGCCCTCCAAAAAAGGTTGAGATGGCAGGGTCTGTACCTAACCGGGCGCTGGGTCGAAAAAGCGCTGACTCCGGGTTTCAGGCCAGGGGTGGCGGAGGGGGAGGCAGTTCCCCACGCGCCAGCGCTTCCCGGGCACTCTTGACGGGAATGCGCGCCTCGCAAGGCACGCCAACCTGGCATAAACCGCATCCGTAACCCTCGAACCGATACGTTTTTTTAACATACGCCCTGGTCCGCGCTAAGTGCAGACGACACTTCTCCTTATCATGCCCGGCTTCGGTAATTGCGCGCACTGGACAGCGGTCAATACATTTGCCGCATGTTCCCTCTGCGAAGAAAAGACAGTAGGCCCGATGGTCTCCATACGGTCGTGGTGTGGGTTCAATGGACACCTTCGCGACGACCGATCCGGCACGCATGGCCTTACCATGAGCAGTAATCAGTCCGTCACACAGGCCGAAGGTCCCCAGACCGGCGGCGTGGGCCGCATGGCGCTCCGACCATGAAGAAGCGTAGGAAAAGCGTTCTGACTTAACGATGGTCCAATTGGGGACTAACATCGGCGCTACGGCAGCATGTCCGGCCTGCTCCAAGCTTTCGGCCACGTGGTGTCGTAATGCCGTGTTGAACTTCTCGCCATAGATCCGAATTCGGGCCCACTCCTCGGATGGATACTTACGGGCTCGGCGGTTGGTCTTGCGCACCATTTCCCGCTGGGGCAAAATCCATGACACCACGGTCAGTTGATCCGGACTAACGGTTTTCCCAGGGCGGTGCTGAAAGAAAACCTCCCAGGGAGTCCAGTGGAAAGCCCCGATATAGGCCTTGTACTGTTGCCAAATCTGGTCGGCACCGGAGGCAAAACCGACCAGCACTCTATCCCATGCCGGATCACCAGCTTGGTTTTGCATGCTGTTGTGGCCGGAGGTGGCGATGAAGTCGCCAATACGTTTTTTTATCCAGTCCCCTGAAATATTTTGTCTAGCCATGGTCTCGATTCCATTGGATATCTGCGTGTCGGATGGATCCATATTCAACCGGTGGATGTTTGTGGTAGGCTTATGGCAGGATATGGGGTGGATGTCAATTCTTTTAGGGTGGTTGAAAAAGCTCAAACCCCGTTGTGCAAACGATTTTTTCCGTCTCAGCTTTAATCCCCGGGATGTCATCCTTCTAAATGAGAGCCTGCCCTAGAGCACCCCAGACGCCGATAGGCATATTGCTTCTACACGTTAAAGCGGAAGTTAATGATATCCCCGTCTCGAACTTTGTAGGTTTTTCCCTCCAGTCGCACGGTCCCCTTTTTACGAGCTTCCTGAGAGCTGCCGGCGGTCATCAGATCGACATACGCCAGTACCTCCGCCCGTATAAATCCTTTTTGAATATCGGTATGAATTTCACCGGCGGCGTCTAGGGCCGAGGTTCCCTTCCGAATGGTCCATGCCCGGACCTCGTCATCACCTACCGTAAAGAAAGAAATCAAACCAAGCAACTCATATGAACGGTTAACCACACGATCCATTGCCGAGGCATGTATCTCAAACTCCTCAAGGAATTCTGGGATCTCATTTTCCGACATTTGGCTTAATTCCTGTTCAAGTTTGGCCCGGATGATATCACAGGTTTCACTTTCGAGCATGTGTTTAGCCTCAGGGAAAGTCACATCCTCGTCATCATTATTGATCAGTACAAGCATCGGTTTTGCAGATAAGAATGCAAAACCTCTCAAAATCGGCGCGGAGGCTATCTGGCTCTCTTTTCGAAGGGCGATTTCGCTTTCCAGGCGAATCCGGCATTTGCTCAGTAGAGAAAATTCAAGGGGATCAATTTTTTTCCCCCTTTTTTTATCCAGCTCCAATCGCTCCAGACGCTTTTCCACGGTCAGCAAATCCAAAAGGATCAATTCTTGATCCAGGATGCTGAAATCATCTTCCGGGCTCGGGTCGGTCATTCCGTAGCCTTTAAAATTCCTGACCACATGTATCAGGGCCATACAG
>CAZWGD010000225.1:0-4491 GCA_964633235.1 uncultured Desulfobacteraceae bacterium
ATACCATTGCGCAGATTTGAGAGCATAGCATGACATTGATGGCGCCCTGGAAAAAAGAGACCCTGCTGAAAGCCACCGGCGGGAAGTTTCTCTTTGGGGATGGCAACCGGACCTTCGATGGGATCAGGATTGATTCTCGCCACATATCTCCTGGAGATTTATTTGTGGCCATCAGGGGAGAATCCCATGACGGGCATGGTTTCATCAATGACGTCCTTGATAAAGGTGTTCGCGGGGTGGTTTTGGCCATTGGAAGCATGGCGGACCTGTCCTATTCCCATTGGGAAAAAATGGGCGTTACGGCCATTGCGGTTTCCGACACCACAACGGCTCTAGGGGACTTGGCCGCTTTCAGACGGAGACAATCCGGGGTAAGGGTGGTGGCCATCACCGGATCCAACGGGAAAACCACTACCCGTGGAATGACGGCCATGGTAGTTGGACAACGGTACAGCACCCTACAACCCCAAGGGAATTTCAATAACCAAATCGGGCTGCCGCTAACGTTGTTGAGATTAAAACCGGACCATGAATGGGCCGTGTTGGAACTGGGTATGAACCATCCGGGGGAAATCAGCCGTTTGGCCAGCATCTGTGAACCCGACATCGGTGTCATCACCAATATCGGCCCGGCACATCTGGAAGGTGTCGGCTCCATGGAAGGCGTGATGCATGCCAAGGGCGAGCTTTTAGCGCATATCAAATCCTCGGGATGTGCGATTCTGAACAACGATGATCCCCGAGTGCGGATGTTGGCCGACAGCTACAGGGGTGCACGTATGCTCTTCGGGCACGCCGGGGATGTATCGGTTACGGCCTCGGACATCGAAGAAAAACCGGAGGGGGTATCTTTCCTTCTCGGGCATGGAGCCAAAAGCATCACCCTGGACCTACAGACACCCGGCCGCTTTATGGTCGCCAATGCATTGGCCGCCGCAGCGGTGGGATGCGGTATTGGTCTTTCACTTAACGATATAAAGAGGGGTCTTGAAGCATTTCGGCCGGTGCCGGGCCGATTGGTCCACAACCTAATCGGCCGGGATATCAATCTGATCGATGACACCTACAATGCCAATCCAGGTTCCATGAAAGCCGCTATTGATACCCTGACGGCCGTAAAGGGAGACAGCCGGACCATAGCGGTGGTTGGAGACATGTTGGAGCTAGGGGATCATGCCGAACGGCTGCACCGCGAGGTGGGGGATTACATCGCAAAATCCGGGATAAACCGGTTATACGCCACGGGCGAATTTTCACAAACCGTCGCGGCCGGAGCTCAAGCCGCCGGAATGGATCGTCAAACCATATTTATCGGCACCCACGAGGAGATCGTTGAGGATCTGGCTCTACGCTTGCTCTCCGGAAACTGGATTCTGGTCAAGGGGTCGCGCGGGATGGTCATGGAAAAGGTAATCGAGGGGTTGAAGGAGCGGTTGAAAGGTCCGGGATCCGGAACAGCCAATGCTACGGTGGCTAGCCCGGCCCAATGACGGCCTGTAAGGTCCAAAGGCATCAAACCAGCGTTTATCATAATTTTTAGGCGGTAAGGCCTAAAGAGAAAGCTTAACATGTTTTACCATTTGCTATTTCCGCTACATACCACATTCTCGGTGCTGAACGTATTTCGTTACATTACTTTCAGAAGCATATATGCCGGCCTGACTGCGTTTTTAATCTGCTTTTTACTCGGCCCATGGGTGATTCGGAGGTTGTCTCAGTTGCAGATCGGGCAATACATTCAGGAAGACGGCCCCCAAACCCACCACCGCAAGGCCGGTACGCCTACCATGGGCGGCACGTTGATTCTTTTTGCCGTCGGCATATCGACACTTTTGTGGGCGGATCTGGGTAACGCCTTTATTTGGATCACACTCCTGGTCTTTGTGGGGTACGGTGGGATCGGGTTTGTTGATGATTACCTTATGCAGGTAAAAAAACGCAATAGAGGCCTTAGCGTACAGGGAAAATTCATCCTGCAGGGCATATTGGCCTTGATCGCCGGATTGCTTGTGTATTGGAACCCTAACTTTTCAACAAAAGTAACCATTCCCATGTTAAAAGGCCTGTCGCCCGATTTGGGGTGGGGATATGTCCTGTTTGCCGCTTTTGTCGTGGTGGCGACCTCAAACGCCGTCAACCTGACCGATGGACTGGACGGCTTGGCCATCGGGCCGGTGATTATTGCCGGTGTAACCTATATGGTGTTTGCCTACGTGGCCGGACATATCAAAATAGCTGAATACCTTCAGATCCAATATGTGCCCGGATCAGGCGAATTGGCAATTTTTTGTGGGGCTTTGGCCGGTGCCGGTTTGGGTTTCTTGTGGTTCAATGCCTATCCCGCCCAGATTTTCATGGGAGATGTAGGCTCCCTTCCCTTGGGAGCCGTACTTGGCATTGTGGCCATTATTGCTAAACAGGAACTCCTGCTGGTGATTGTGGGTGGTCTTTTTGTCATAGAGGCATTATCCGTGATCTTTCAAGTCGGCTTTTTTAAAATCACCCACGGCCGACGGATTTTCAGGATGGCGCCTTTGCATCATCATTTCGAGTTGAAGGGATGGGCGGAGCCGAAAGTGATTGTACGTTTTTGGATCATTTCCATTGCCCTGGCATTGATATCCATCAGCACGTTGAAACTGAGATAGCATCGGTTTATGAAGCTTTCAGATAAAAAAATTCTGGTTGTGGGACTTGCCAAAACCGGCCTTTCCGTGGCGCGTTTCTGCAGATACATGGGCGCCCGTGTCACCGTGACCGATCGGGCGGATCCGCTGCTGCTTCAGGCCGCCGGTCAGGAGTTAACCGCCATGGGAGTGGAACTGGAGCTCGGTGAACACCGGTTGCCGACGTTTGAACAGGCCGATCTGATTATTCTAAGCCCCGGTGTTCCCCACACCATTCCTCCGCTCGAGAGGGTCAAAAAACAACACAAACCGATCTGGTCCGAAATCGAATTGGCCGCTCGATTCATTCGGGAACCCATGGCGGCGGTGACGGGTACAAACGGCAAAACGACCACGACGACCTTACTGGGGAAGATGTTGGAAAACGCCGGGCTGAAGGCGTTTGTGGGCGGCAATATCGGAACCCCCCTGATCGATTATGTTCATAGGGGCGAGAAGGCGGATGTGGTTGTAGTGGAGGCCAGCAGCTTTCAACTGGATACCATCAAGACCTTCCGGCCCCGGGTCGGCATCCTCTTGAACATCACCGAGGACCACCAGGATCGGTATGTCGACTTCACTACCTACGTGCAATCCAAAGCCCGTATTTTCAAAAATCAATCAAGGGGTGATTACGCCATTTTCAATGCCGCCGACCCCCGGGTATGTGCCGCCGTGGGAATGGCTAAAAGTCGAAAATTACCGATTTCACTGGGGAAAAACGGCAATGTCCCTACAGGCGCGGGTGCCGGATTAAGCGGCTCTAAACTCACCCTTCAACTAGAAGGACTGCCTCCCAGCACCCTGGATCTATCAGGTTTGAAACTGCCGGGGCGCCATAACCGGGAAAATGTGGCCGCCGCCGGACTGGCGGCCCTGTGCATGGGGGGGAGCATAAAGGGTGTGCATGCCGCCTTAGAGTCGTTCGAAGGATTGCCCCATCGGGTTGAGTATATCGGCACCTGGGACGGCGTGCGCTACTATAACGACTCCAAAGCGACCAATGTGGATGCGGTTGCTAAGGCTCTGGCATGTTTCTCAGAGCCTTTGGTCCTGATCATGTGCGGCAGGGATAAAGGGGGCGATTTTGCACCACTTAAAAGGTCCCTGGGCAAAAAAACCATCAAAATTGTTGTTTTTGGGGAAGCCACGGACATCGTTCAAAACGTATTCAGCCCGGTAACGAGGGTAAAGCCGGTGTCCGATATGGCCGAAGCCGTGAGTGAGGCTCGTCGTTCGATAGGGCCGGGAGGTGTGGTGCTGCTCTCACCCGGGTGTGACAGCTTTGATATGTATACTAGCTATGCCCATCGGGGGATGGATTTTACGACGATTGTCAGAGGACTTGGCAGGGTTTCATGAAAAGCAGAGGTCTTAAAACTTTACCTTTATACTATGATTTAAAAATCCTGTTTCCCGTACTGCTCTTGGTGGGCATTGGTATTGTGATGGTGTATAGCGCCAGTTCGGCGGTGGCCCGGCAGGCATACGACAATGATGCGTACTATTTGAGACGGCAGGCGCTATTTGCCGTGGCAGGCATCCTCATGATGATATTCAGCAGCCATTTTCCTTACCGGTACTACCGTAAGCTGGTTTACCCTTTGACCGGGGTTGCCATCATGCTCCTGATTCTGGTGCTGTTCAAAAATCTAGGTGTAACGGTGGGAGGCGCTACACGCTGGCTCAGACTGGCGGGTGTATCGTTTCAACCGTCCGAAGTGGCCAGACTGGTCGTGGTCATATTTATGGCCTACTCCCTGAGCAAAAAACAAGACCAGATCTCTGACTTTAAAATTGGTATCTTGCCCCATATCCTGATTCT
>CAZWGD010000226.1:0-4471 GCA_964633235.1 uncultured Desulfobacteraceae bacterium
CTGGTCGTGGAGTTTGTCCCCCCCGATGACCCCATGGTAAAAAAGCTGCTGGCCCACCGGGATGACGACCATCATCCCTATGACCTACCGGTTTTCAAATCCAGTTTTGGTCGTTATTTTCAATTCATTGATCAAACCACATTGACCAATGGCCGCATGTTATTTTTTTGCCGACGGATATAACCGCTTTGTCAGGGGTACGGCTTTTCAAATGAAAGCGGGATGCGGACTGGGAGTATGCCCCTCCAAAAGGGATCGCAAAGATTGAGAGCGCCAAAAAGCCTAAAAAACCGAATCATAGCGCTTTCCGTGGGTGTGACCGTCTGTTTGCTGGTGACGGAAATCGCCCTTAGGATTCTAGGGGCGATATACGCCCATATTTCAACTCGGGACGGTGAGATCCGCAAAAGCGCAGGCTACACCATCCTGTGTGTGGGTGATTCCTTTACTTTCGGCCTTGGCGCTCCCAGAACCGAGTCATACCCAGCCCAGCTGGAACGGCTGTTGAACGCTGAAAACCCTGACAAGCCGTTTGTGGTTATTAATCGGGGTAGGCCCGGTCAAAACAGTGCCCAACTGCTGGCCGCCCTGGACCGTGATTTAAAAGAGACCATGCCCGACCTGGTACTGGTAATGGCGGGAGGCCCCAATCTCTGGAACTATTGGGGCTACCAGTCCTACAAGCAGCGCAGCGGCTTTGTGGCCTTTTTGTATGATACGGCTTACAGGATCCGGCTGTTCAAGCTGATTAAGCTGCTCTATGGCGAGGTAAGCACCCAAATGTCGCTAGATGCCCCACGCGAACGCACCTCGGAACCATCGGAACCGGCGGCCCGGCCGATGCATGATGAGTATTCGGAATCCGTGGAGCTGTCGCCAGCGCTCATCGCCACAGCCGAGGCCACCCGGGACGGCGAACTTTGCCTGAAAATCAGCAGGGCGTACATGGATATGGGAGACCATAAGGAGGCTTTAAAATGGCTCGAGAAGGGCAAACCCATTGACCCCATGCCCATTGAGCACTACCTTCTAAGGGGAATGGCTCATCGTTTGATGATGAATTTTGACCAAGCCCTGTACTGGTTTAAAGGTGCACTGACCCATCCGGGATCGAGACCCGATGTCTATCATCCTCTGGCGGAGGTGTACGCCGTTTCGGGCAAGAAAAATGAAGCCATTGCCTTTTTTGAGAAAGAATCGGCTCTGCACCCATCGGCGAAAGATTTTCTAACCATGTTTGCCTCTCAAAGTGAGAAGGGGCTGCTTGGGGAGGTGAAAAAGTGGGTTGAGGATACCCTTGATGATGTCATCGCTTTATGCAGGCAAATTGATGCCGATATCATCATACAGGGATACCCGTTGCCGTTCGAATATAACCGTAAGCAACTAACCTTTGATGACACCCTGCAGACGGTGGCGGATAAATACGGTCTGCTCTTTGTCGACCATGGACCTGTGTTTTCAGAACGTTTACAAGGCGGTACTTTCCGCGATATATACCTGGCCCCAGACGGCCACCCCAATACGCGTGGTTATGGGATCATGGCCGCAAGCATCCATCGAACCTTGATGGGGAGCGACTATTTTAAATCCAAGGATGATCCACCCTCGCCCCAGGACCCCTGAGGTCACTTCCAGGGGCCGGGTCTAGAATGTGCCGATCGTCTAAAAGAGAGCTGTCCCATGAGAAAAGAGCGTCAGCGCACCATTGCCTTTCTCGCCGGTTCCGTTGCCCTATTGATTGCGGCCGAAGGCGTCCTGCGTGTTATCGGACTGCTGTACGCACCTCTGCTTGAGACGGGCCAAGATCAGACGGGCCCCGTCATGGGGCACACGATCCTGTGCGTGGGGGATTCTTTCACTTTCGGCTTGGGGGCCGAACGTGCCATGTCATATCCAGCCCAGCTGGAAAGACTGTTAAATGCCGATCGACCCTCAAAAACGGTTGCTGTGCTCAACCACGGGGTACCCGCCCGTAACACAGCCCAGTTGCTGCATTTCCTTGAAAGGGATATCGGGTCGGCGAAGCCGTCCGTCCTGCTTGTACTGGCCGGGGGCGCCAACCTGTGGAATTATTGGGGATACAGGGCTTACAGCGAGCAAAATTCACTTCTTACCTATTTCAATGACCTGCTTTACCGCATTCGCCTGTTCAAACTAGCCAAGCTGATCTCGCACAATCTATCCGCCAAAGCGCTGCCCGGTGAGGCTGAGATTCAGCCTCCAAACGGCCGGGCGGTTCCGGATAGGGCGTCATTCTTTAACGATCCGGACCGGTCTGAAATTCTAGCCTTGCCGGACAACTCAAGTGCGGCATGTTTCGACAAGGGCGCCGTCTTTGCAGAGATGGGCGATTACGCGGCGGCAGAAAAATATTTCAGAAAAGGGATCGGCCTGGATCCCGCGGACAGCTCAAACTACGCGGGTATGGGCTGGATGTATTGCGGACAGAAGGAGTTCAAAAAGGCGCTGCAATGGTTTCAAAAGGCGGTGGAGATCGACCCCGCCAACACCAGCTGTTACGGGGGTATTGCCCAGTCCTTTTCGGAAATGCATATGTACCGTGAAGCCCTTGTCTTTTTCAGACGGCAAAGCACACAAAATCCGGCGGCATACGACTATATCAGCCTTTTCGAAAAAAGCCTCGAGAAAGACACCCGCCAAGAGGTCAAACCCTGGGTGCGGATGGACCTGGAAAGCATCATATCCCTGGCCCGGCAGTATGATATTACCGTGGTGCTGCAGAGCTACCCGGAACACGTTAACAATCCCGGATATGACATGGTCAATGATGTCATCCGGGCGATTGCCGAGCGGTTGGATGTTTTGTTTGTGGATCACAGCAGCCTTTTCAAAAAGCTTGCGGAAAACCAGACCTCTTCAGAGGAATATTTTGTCCCGGACGGCCATCCCAATAGCCGGGGATACGGATTTATGGCCGCAAGCATCTTGGATATTTTAACACGCCACAATACGCTGGAACCAATAAAAAGAAGGGAGACGGAACGTTGAAAACAACAATTATGGTAGTGGCACTGTTGTTATTTTCCCCCACCCTCGACGGCCACTGTGAATGTATTGAAGGTGACTGTAAAAACGGAGTGGGTACCTGGACCACGGAACAGGGCCATAAGTATGTGGGAGAATGGAAGGACGGCAAGCCGAACGGCAAGGGAACCGCCATATTTCCCCTGGGTAATATACTGACAGGCTACTGGACAGATGGACAGATGAACGGAGAAGGCACCGAGGTATACGCCGATGGACGCAAATACACGGGGCAGTTTCAAAATACCAAGTATCACGGTTATGGCACAGATGTCTATCCCGACGGCGGCAAGTATGAGGGTGAATTTGAATACGGAAAGCCCCATGGCCAGGGGAGAGAGACCTTCCCCGACGGAAGTGTTTTTGTAGGTAGCTGGGATTATGGCGCTATCAGCGGTGAAGGAACCCTCACCTATGCTAACGGTGATAAATACACGGGCCAGTGGAAGGATGACCTGCAGGATGGACAGGGAGCCATGTACTATGCCAACGGCGCAAAATATGACGGCCAATGGACAGAGGGCAAATGGAACGGACCGGGAATCATGACCCATGCCGATGGTACTGTAGAAACGGGCTTGTTTAAAGATGGGGTGCTGGCGGGTGACACCGAATAATAATGGTTAGGCTGACTGTCGAATGGCCGGCCGAGGGGTGAGCGCCTTAAAACTTATCAAAGGCAATCATTTCCGGGTCCACCCCCAGATCGTCCAGCATTTTTTCAATTGCGGCGATCATTATGGGCGGACCGCAAAGGTAGTACTCGATTTCACCGGGATCTTCATGCTCTGCAAGGTAGTCATCATGGAGGTGTTGATGAATGTAACCGGTGGCGCCTCGCCAATTATCTTCCGGCAGCGGTTGTGACAGGGCGACGTGGTATGAAAAGTTGTCGAATTTATCTTCCAGAGCCTTAAATTCTTCATAAAAAAAGAGCTCTTGACTGGATCGCGCACCGTACCAGAAAGACATCTTCCTGGATGTCTTCAAGGTGTTGAGCTGGTGTATCACCTGGCTTTTCAGGGGCGCCATTCCGGCACCGCCGCCCACAAAGCACATTTCCCTGTGTGTATCTTTGACAAAAAAATCACCGTAGGGTCCGCTCAAGGTAACCCGATCCCCCGGTTTCAGGTTGAAAATAAACGAAGACCCGGTACCCGGCGGGGCTTCTGTGTCGCCGGCGGGGGGGGTGGCGATGCGGATGGTAAATGACAGCCTGTTGGTTTGCGAGGGTGGATTGGCCAGGGAGTACGCTCTGAAGATCGGGATTTCGGATTTCGATTTCAGGCCCCAAAGGTTGAAGCGGTCCCAATCCGGCCGGAAGTGTTCGGCCACCCGCACCCTGAATTCAGAAAAGGACAGTTCATATTCCGGAATATCGATTTGGATATAGGCACCGGCTTTAAAGTCCAAAGACTCGCCG
>CAZWGD010000227.1:0-4470 GCA_964633235.1 uncultured Desulfobacteraceae bacterium
CATCATGGGGGCCAGCCTTGTCTATTACTACACTGCAGCAGAGCCCGGCAATTACTTCTACCACTGCCACGTCGAGGCCGCCGAGCACATGCAGATGGGCATGATCGGCAACCTGTGGGTTTACCCGCGCCAGGATCGAGATGGGTATGGAGGTGATCAGAACACGATTGCCCGACGTATCGATGAAACATCAACCGGTCCCGAAGGCTATGCCTACAACGACGGGGACGGCTCTACCGCCTACGACGTGCAGTATCCCGTCCAACTCACGGGTTTTGACAGCGTATTTCACAACGCCAGCCTGGGGGTGGCGGCCCTGCCGTTTGCCACCATGTTCGACGACTACGCCATGATCAACGGCCGCGGCTACCCGGACACCATCAGCACCACCGACATTCTCAACCAGGAAGGTTTCGCGGCCCAGCCGGCAACGCAGACCATCATGCGAGGAGACGGGAGCACGGATACGATCACCAATTCCGGCGGCATCACGGCCGACAGCGGGCAAAAGATCCTGCTGCGGGCTTCCAACGTCTCCACCACCCATCTGTACACCATCGCCACAACCCTGGGCGTGCCCATGAAGGTGGTGGGCCGGGGCGCGGCCCTGCTGCGCGGTCCCTCGGGACAGGACACCTCAATGACCGTCAACGTGCTGAACGTGGCCGGCGGCCAGGCCTTTGACGTGATCATCGACACCACGGGTGTGCCGGCCGGGACTTATTTCCTGTACACCACCAACCTGGCGAATCTCTCCAACGGTCCCCAGGACCGCGGGGGCATCATGACCGAAATCAACATCAACCCTGCCTTATAAGCTCTGAATAGAGGAGGTAAACTATGAATAAAATCAATATAAAGAAAAGCGCATGGGTTCTGGGACTTATGGCCGTGCTGCTCTTCCTCTGGGGACCTGGCGGTCATGCGGCCATCGACGGCGAGACCGGAACCACGTTTGCCCTGGAGGCCAAGCAGGACAACATCCTCACCTCCGACGGCGACAGCGCCGTGGTGTGGGGATACGCCCTGGCCGGCAGCCGCATGCAGTATCCCGGGCCCACATTGATCGTCGAAGAGGGGCAACTCATCACGGTCACCCTCAAAAATTCGCTGTCGATTCCAGCGAAAGCAAAAAATGCAGGTATAAGCCAAAACACCTCCATCGTGTTTCCCGGCCAGGAAGTGGCGGCCTCGGGAACCGGTCCCGAAGAAGGCCTGCTCACCTTGGAGGCTCGACCCGGCAAGACGGTAACCTACACGTTCACCGCCAGTAACCCCGGCACTTATCTCTACCGCAGCGGCACCCAGGCCGGGTTCCAGGTGGAGATGGGATTGTTGGGGGTGCTCATCGTGCGCCCGGCCATGGGAGCGAACTTTGCCTACAACCATGCCGACACCGAGTTCAACCGCGAGTTCCTGTACCTGATGACCGAGATGGACCCCCAGATACACTACTATGTGGAATCCGGCCAGTGGGACCAGATCGACATGAGCGACTACTTTGCCACCAACTGGTTTGTCAACGGGCGCAATTTCCCCGACCTGCTTGCCGATCCGGGTGTGCCCTGGCTTCCGACCCAGCCCTATAACGCCCAGCCCATCATGCACCCGGGTGACAAGACCCTCATCCGCTATATCGGCGGCGGCCGGGACCTGCACCCCATGCACTTTCACGGCAACGACTTTGATGCCATCGCCGTGGACGGCCGGATGCTTTCCAGCGGGCCGGGGGCGGGACCGGATCTGGCCTGGAAGGCCACCACCATCCAGAGTGTACCGGGCCAGACGCTCGATTTCATCTGGCAGTGGACCGGTGAGAAGCTGGGTTGGGATGTGTACGGACACGTAGCTGGGGATCCAAGTAATCCCGGTTGCAATGATGGCGATGTTGATGGCTTCGATGATCAAACATCCGAATATTGTGCGGACCATAACAAGCCTTTTCCGGTGATCCTGCCGGAGCGGGATTCGGTGGCCTTCGGCGAACTCTACCCCGGAAGCCCGTTTCTGGGCGGCGTGGGCGAACTGCCCCCCGGCCACCCCGGGCTGAACGCCATCGGGGCCTACATGCTGATCTGGCACTCCCATACGGAAAAAGAGATCACCAGCAACGACGTATTCCCGGGCGGGGCAATCACCTTCATGTTCGTGGTTGACCACAGCATTCCCCTGGACTGACCCCCAAAATGCCTGACAAAAGGAGGTAAAAACAATGCGATATAAACAACTAACTCAACTCACGGGGGTCATCCTTGCCCTGTTTTTTCTGGCCCTCGTGGCAGGCCCGGCCTCGGGTGCAACCTATAACCTGTGCACCGGCGTGGTGACCAAGACCATGCCGGGCACGGGCGAGGTCGTTACCCTGTGGGGCTTCGGTATCGAAGATAGCACCGCAACATGCGAGAGTGCTTCCGTGCCTGGCCCAAACCTGGAAGCAGATGGAACCGGCCTGACCATCAACCTCAGAAACACCCTGCCGGATCCGGTCTCGCTGCACATCCTGGGTCAGATGCTCACCCCAGATGCAACCACTCCGGGGCCGACGTTTACGACCGATGGATCGGGCCTGCGGCGGGTGATGTCCTTCTCCCATGAGGCTCCGGCTATGACTGCAGGGATCCCTGGAACGGCCACTTACCAATGGGGGGCCGCGGCTAATCCCTTCAGGCCCGGCACCTACATGCTCCAGAGCGGCACCAATCCTGCCAAACAGGTCCAGATGGGCCTCTACGCGGCGGTGAAAAAGGATGAAGGACCCAAGTTGGCCTACCCGGGCGTGCCTTACGACAAGGAGCAGATCGTGGTGTTTCACGAGATCGACCCGGATATCCACGCGGCCATTGCCGCGGGGACCTACGGCGACGTCCCGGGTGTGACCATCACCAGCAGCGCCTTCCGCCATCCCCGCTACTTTCTCATCAACGGGGAGGTGTTTGAGGCCGGCGGTGCGCTGGATCCCATCAATGCCGGTGCCACCTGGAATGAAGGCGAGCGGGTCCTTTTGCGGTTTGTCAACGCCGGCCTCGAGACCCACGTACCCCAGACCTTGGGCACGTACATGACCACCGTGGCCGAGGACGGCAACCCTTATATCTACCCCAAAGAGGAGTACGGGTTCGAGCTGGCGGCCGCCAAGACCAAGGACGCCATCATCCAGCCCGCCCAAGGCACATATCCCCTCTACGATGCCCGGCTCAACATGACCAATATGGGGGATTGGCCGGGCGGCATGCTGGCCTATCTGGCAGTGGGGGGCCCGGCCACAGGTGCGCCAACGGCCAATCCTGACAGCGCTACGGTAGCCGAGGGCGGAACGGTGACTGTGCTCGACTCGACTGAAACGAGCGTCCTCGCCAACGACACGCCAACTGGCACATTGACGGCGGCGCTGGCGGCCGGGCCGACGCATGCGTTGGCTTTTACCTTCAACACCGACGGCACGTTCAGCTACACCCATGACGGCTCTGAGACCACGTCGGACAGCTTCACCTATACGGCATCGGACGGAACGAATGTATCGACGCCGGCTACCGTCACGATAGCAGTCACCCCGGTGAACGATGCGCCGGTGGCGAATGACGACTCGGCCACAACGGTTCAGAATACTACGGTCACCATCGATGTGCTTGCTAATGACACTGATGCGGAGAACGATCCGCTCAAGGTTACCAATCTCGACACTACCTCTACGAGCGGGTCCGCGGTGATCAATCTCGACAACACGGTGGACTATACGGCGCCAATTGCTCCCTTCACCGGTCCGGATACCTTCACCTACACGGCCAACGACGGCACGGTGGACAGCAACGTGGCGGCGACAGTGACCGTCGAAGTTACTGCTCCGGTGCCCAACCAGCGGCCTGTGGCGGTGGATGACAATGCGACGGTGGTTAGAAATTCGTCCGGCAACCTGATCAACGTGGTGGCCAACGACTTCGATCCCGACGGCACTATAGATCCGACAACCCTATTTGATGTTACTCAGCCAGAAAATGGTACGGTTACGGTCAACCTCAACCCAGTAACACTGGAGCCAAACGGTACTGTTCTGTACACCCCGAACCCGAAGTTCCATAAGCAAGACTTCTTCACCTACAGGGTGCGGGATAACGAGGGAGCTCCGTCGCAGAGACAAGTGGCCGCGCCCCCGGGGGTTGCTGATGAGCCGACCGTGGTGTTCGTGAACGTGGGCATTAAGCCTTAGGGATAGGTGCCTTTGCAGGTCTATCAAGGATGTAAATGTCAACCTTTAACCCCCTATCGGGCATCTCCCCCTTACCGGGAGATGCCCGCAACGATTTCTCAGCTCATCTGTCGAAGCCCCCCCTTCGGCGGCTGGGATGAGAGGATACTCAACCTCCTTTCCTCCTTACTTTCCCTCCCCTGGGGGCCTCCGGCTCATAGAGGAGGGGATTAAGGGGAGGGGGAATATTTAGATCACTTTCTTTTAATTACTTTAAACTTGTTAGT
>CAZWGD010000228.1:0-4454 GCA_964633235.1 uncultured Desulfobacteraceae bacterium
AGCCTGTTGGCTCCATGGACGACAATGGTATCGGCCTTAAAATAGTCGCTTTGAATGAACAGTTCGTAAACAAATATAAAAGCGCCGCTTAATACCAATATGAGGCAGACAACCGCAAAGCCTTTAAAAAAAAGCCGAAGGCCCCCAAAGCTTTGGCGTTTTTTTTTGACGGACTTTTTTTTGAATCGGTTATTTCCCATGGGCTAGTTCCCGATGATCTTAACCTCGGGTTCAAGATCGATGTTGAAGCGTGCCGATACGGTTTTTTGGACCAAAGCCATCAGTTGCAGGATATCCCGTGCCGTGGCACGGCCTGTATTCACGATGAAGTTGCCGTGCAAGCCTGAGACCTCGGCATCACCGATGCGCCTACCTTTTAGCCCGGCCTGTTCGATCAACATCCCGGCCGGTTTCCCGCCCCGGGGGTTTTTAAAGAAAGAGCCGGCACTGGGTACGGAAATGGGCTGTTTTTTCCGGCGCCGATGTAGTATTTCCGTGGCCTGTTGTTTCAACCGCGCTTTATCCGCGGGTGTCAGGGAAAAGCACCCTTCCAGAATGACCAGCGGTTCTCCACTCAACCGTTCTCGAGGATGCAGATTGGGTTTTGGTTTTATTCCAAAACGGCGGTATGAGAAAGCCAGGCCCTCTCTTCCTGTTTCTTCAATATTTCCCGAGAGGTCCATGATTTTCAGTGAGCTGACAACCTCCGCCATGCACCCGTCCGACGTGCCGGCGTTCATGGCGATGCCCCCCCCGACGCTCCCCGGAATACCCATGAGGAAGTTCAATCCTCTCCACCCGTGATCGAGAGCGAATCGACACAGGGTCTTTGTCCGTGTCCCTGACAAAACAGAAACCTGGACCTTGCGCCGGTTCTCACTCAGGATCCTGATCCCGGAAAAGTACGCCGTCATGGCAATCACAATGCCGGTTATGCCGCGATCCCCAACCAGCAGGTTGGTACCGCCGCCCATTATCGTCAGGGGAATGTCTCTTTGACTGGCTCCCCGCGTCACCGCTTCCAATTCCTCTATACTTTTTGGCATGACCAGGGCGTCTGCCGGTCCACCCACTTTAAAGGAGGTATGCAGGGCCATGGGCTCATCGATCCGAACCCGGTTACCGAGACGGCCCTGCAGCCATTTTATGGTTTCCATAGACAACGCCATCTAGATTCCGCACCCACTGATACTTGTTTAGGTTATGGTTATTTACAGGGACTGGGGATGGTCTTTCCATCCTCATCGTTTTTGCAGTTTTTTTAAAATAGACGGGCCCAATCGCCAAACATCTCCCGCCCCCAAGGTTAATAACAGGTCTCCCTCGGTTAGGGTGTCCATAAGAAATTCCTGGACGGATTCAGGATCTCCCAAATAGACCACATGCTTATGGCCGTGGGACTTTATGCCTTCATACAGCGCCCTTCCGGAGACTCCTGGAATTTCTTTTTCACTGGCCGCGTAAATGGGAAGTACCACCAACAGATCCGATTGGTAAAAGGCCCGGGTAAAATCGTCAAAAAGCGCCTCGGTGCGCGAGTAACGGTGGGGCTGGAACACGACGATCTTACGCCTATCCGGCCAGCTTTCGGCGACGGCTTGGAGAGTCGTCTTTATTTCCGTGGGATGATGTCCGTAGTCGTCCACCACAGTCACGTCGGCCGCTGAACCGATGATCTCCATCCGGCGCTGTACCCCGGTTGCGGTTTCCAAAGCGTTTTTTATCACCGAAAAGGGAATGTCAATTTCCATACCCACGGCAACACTGGCCAGGGCGTTATACACGTTGTGTAATCCCGGCAAATTCAAGGTGATGTCCCCCAGGGGTGTTCCCATGTGCTCGACCTTGAAGCGGGTTTTCAATCCTATGGGGAGGACATCCCTGGCCAGAAAATCGGCCTGAATGCTCATACCGTAAGTGACAAAGCGTTTTTTTATCGCCGGAATCAGATCTTGGATCGGTTCATTATCCAGGCAAAGCACCGCCAAACCATAGAAGGGGATGCGATCAATAAAGGCTAAAAAGACCTCTTTGATATGGGACAGGTTCCTGTAAAAATCGAGGTGCTCTCGATCAATATTGGTTACCACGGCGATGGCGGGCGAAAACTTTAAAAATGAGCCGTCGCTTTCATCCGCTTCAGCCACGATAAAATCTCCCTGGCCCAGCACTGCATTGGAATTGATGTTCCTCAGCTTTCCTCCGATAACCACTGTAGGGTCAAGGCCGCCTTTATCCAGGACAGCGGCAACAAGCGATGTGGTGGAGGTCTTCCCATGGGCACCCGCCACGGCGATGCTGTATTTCAGACGCATAAGTTCGGCCAACATTTCCGCCCTGGGAATCACGGGAATCGAGCGGCTTACCGCCGCCCTTACTTCAGGATTGTCCCCGGTCACGGCGGAAGAGGTGACCACCACGTCGGCCCCCTCGATATGGCGCCCTTTATGGCCCTGGTGGATGATACCGCCCAGATTCCTGAGGTGATCGGTAATGTTCGAGAGGGCGACATCGGAACCCGAAACACGGTACCCGAGATTCAGCAGCAATTCGGCAATCCCGCTCATCCCAATACCGCCGATACCTACGAAATGGATATGATATTTTTTTTGATACATAACGTTTCGTTGGCTTTGATGACCGTTCTGTTTATATCTAAGCGACCCCAAGCAAGCGGTAGCAATCGTTTACAATGACATCCGCAGCCTCCGGACGTCCCATATTACGGGCCAGAGAGGCCATTTTTTTTAGCTCCCGGGGGTGATCGTAATAATGATGAATCATCTCAAGCAACCGCCGGCCACTCAAATCCCTTTCCAAAATAATCCGGGCGGCACCCTGTTCTGATAGCACCCGGGCGTTCAACTCCTGATGGTTATCGGCTGCAAAGGGATAGGGAACAAAAATCGTCGGCTTTCCCATGGCCGTAATTTCGGCAATGGTAGTTGCGCCGGCCCGGCAAACAATCAGATCAGCCTTTTGATAAACCTCCGCCATATCGGAAATGAAGGCTCTTGTATCCGCAGCCACACCATGGGTGGCGTATGCCGCCTGCACTCCGGTCATATCTTTTTCGCCGGTTTGATGAATAAAAAAAATGTCTCGTTTGATCTCCAGGCGGGCGACGGCGTCCATGACGGCGGTATTGAGGCCGTGCGCTCCCTGGCTACCCCCCAGAATCAACACGGTGAAACCCGGGCTTCCGTCCCATGATCCCGTGCCTTCATGGGGGTTTTTTAGGGGTCTAATCATCTCCCTGCGCACGGGATTGCCCGAAACAACCATCTTTTTGGTCTTTATATACTGGTTTGTTTCGGCAAAGGATGCATAAAATCTGGCGCAAAAATGAACCAGTATCCGGTTGGTGATCCCGGGTAGAATGTTTTGCTCGCATATGACTGTTTTAATGGCTAAAAGCCAGGCCGCGATGACAACCGGCCCCGAGACATAACCCCCGACGCCGATCGTGAGATCCGGTTTGAAGCGCAGCAAAATACCTATGGATCGACATATGCTCATCGGAATCTTCAAGGCGGCCATGATTTGTCGGCCAATCCCTCGGCCCTTGATCCCTTCGGTTTGAAGGCGCTGATGCTCAAACCCGGCCGCAGAAACTACCGTCGTTTCGAGGGGTCTGCCCGTACCGATAAACCGGACTCGATTCTCGGGATCTTTCAATCGAAATGCATGCGCCAAGGCAATCCCCGGAAACAGGTGTCCCCCGGTCCCACCCCCTGCTATGACGATACGTATTGACAATTTGTTTTCCCAAATCACCGGCTGCAACCTGGCGGCAACCAAAAAAAGGACTGTTATCGGCCCTGTTTTCTATACATCGATGTACTGACGTTCATTAAAATACCCATGGCAGTCATGCTTACCAGAAGGGACGTGCCTCCATAGCTCAGAAAAGGCAGGGCCAACCCCTTGGGTGGCAGAAGCCCCAAATTAACACTTGCATTAATAAAAGCCTGGATGCCGATAGCCGCGGTGATGCCGATGGCCAGCAGGGCCCCGAAACGGTCATCCACTACCCAGGCGATATGGATTCCCCGGTAAATGATAAGCGCGTATAATCCGAGGATGGCCATGATGCCTATCAGCCCAAGCTCCTCACCGATGACCGCGAAGATAAAGTCGGTATGCGGTTCGGGCAGGTAAAACAACTTTTGATATCCATTCCCGATACCGATGCCCGCGATGCCCCCGGTTCCCATAGCCATCTGGGAATGAACCAGTTGATAGGCCTCATTGGTTGCATATTTCCAGGGATCCAGGAACGCCAGAATTCTAGCCATCCGATACTCGGTGGTGGCAACCAGCACAACCCCCGCCAAAATCAGGAGCGGTACGGGGGATAATAGATGTAATAGCCGAACCCCGCCGGCATACATCATTATCCACGCAATCGCGAAAAGGATCACCACCGCTCCGAAATCCGGTTCCAAGATAAT
>CAZWGD010000229.1:0-4448 GCA_964633235.1 uncultured Desulfobacteraceae bacterium
CTTCCAAGACGTCTTCCGCCCCTGCTTCCAGGGCGGTTTCCATTAATGTGTCCTCATCCACCGCGTCACGCGCCACCACAATATAACCTTTTTTATTGAACATCCATGATACGCACCCGTTTTCTCCCAGGTTCCCGCCGTTTTTGCTGAAAATATGACGGATATCGGCCACGGCCCGGTTTTTGTTATCGGTCAAAGATTCGATAAGTACGGCCGCTCCGCCGGGGCCATAGCCCTCATACACGCTTTCTTCATAGCTGACGCCTTCCAGTTCACCGGTACCTTTTTTGATGGCGCGTTCGATATTATCCTTGGGCATGTTCATGCCCTTCGCCGTTTGAACCGCCGTCCTCAGCCTTGGGTTGGCATCCAGATCGCCGCTTCCTCCCATACGGGCGGCCACCGTGATCTCCTTGATGAGTTTGGAGAAGATCTTACCTCTTTTGGCGTCGGCCGCACCCTTTTTGTGTTTGATTGTCGACCATTTACTATGTCCGGACATTATTCCCTCCTATTTTTTTTTCAATCCGATAATGTAAATTTCGCTGCTGGCCTTCCGGCTGCTTTGGGGTTTGAATATCTTGAACCGGTGAAATCTCTCTTTTACCAAAGCCAAAAAGGGATTGAAATCGCTGCCCTGAAAAAACTTGCACACAAACGATCCATCGGTCCTAAGGACCTGATCCGCCACTGCAAGAGCAGTTTGGCAAAGGTAAAAGGATCTCGCGGCGTCAACGGTCTTTTTCCCTGTGGTGGCCTGCATCATGTCGCTGATCACCACATGAAACCGCATGCCTAGAGAGGACCACCAGTCTTGACTCAGGGTTGACAGATCAGCCGCATAGGTAACCGCCTGGGGGGGGATCGGTATGGTCACCGGTTTGAGGTCGATCCCCACCACCCGTCCTGAATCTCCCACTATTTGGGCTGCATATACCAGCCAGGACCCGGGGAAACACCCCAGATCCAACACATAATGGCCTTTTTGTAATAGCCTGAACCGTCGCTGTATCTCCTGAAGCTTGTAAACGGATCTGGCGGCGTATCCGTCACGTTTCGCTTTTTGGGTGTAATGATCCGCCCAGGGGTTATGCTTTTTGCTTCGAGGTCTCATGAAAACCGCGGGATTTGATACCGAAATAGCGATAATATTTTGTTCTGCTGCGCGTCCTGTCAGCTATTTTTTTAGCGGATATGGCTTGTCGCATACGGCCATTCACTCTGAAAACACTGAACTGTCAAAATAGAAGATCGACAGCCTCTTGAATGCTTTGAACACCGATGATCTCAATGGCTTTCAAATCGCCGGTACGTTTTAAATTCGCCGCAGGCACGATACACCGTTTAAATCCCATTTTTTTTATTTCTGAAATTCGGGGTTCGATGCGGCCTACTGCTCTCACTTCTCCGGTGAGGCCCACTTCTCCCAGCACTACGGTTTGATCCGGAACGGGGCGGTCCAAAAAGCTAGATGACACGGCAACCACGATGCCCATATCAACCGCCGGCTCACCGATTTTTACCCCGCCGGCCACGTTCATAAAAACATCATGACCCATTAAATGAAAACCGATTTTTTTTTCAATAACCGCGGTCAGCAGGGCCACCCGATTCCCATCCAGGCCGAGAATAGTTCGCCGCGGCGTCCCGAAAGTGGTACTGCTGGTCAAGGCCTGCAGCTCCACCAAAATCGGTCGGGAACCTTCCATGGTGCAGGTTACCACGGAGCCGGGTGATTTTTCAGGACGCTCGGCGAGGAAAATGGCCGATGGGTTCCGCACCTGATTAAGGCCGTCACCCCGCATTTCAAACACACCGATTTCATTGGTGGAACCGAAACGGTTTTTAACCGCTCTTAAAATCCGGAACACATGATTGCCGTCTCCCTCGAAATACAACACCGTGTCCACCATATGTTCCAAGAGTCTGGGACCGGCGATGGCGCCCTCCTTGGTCACGTGGCCCACAAGGAATGTAGGTGTTGCGGTCCGTTTGGCCATGAGCATCAGGCGCAAGGCCGCTTCCCGCACCTGGGTTACGCTTCCCGGGGCCGAGGTGAGATCGGGGCTAAACATGGTTTGTATCGAGTCGACCACCACGACATCAGGCTTGAGATCTTCCACGGCCGCCATGATTGACTCCAGATCGATTTCCGAAATAATCAACAGGTTCGGTGATAGCGTGGCCAGGCGTTTGCTTCGCAAGGTAATCTGTTTGATGGATTCTTCACCGGAAACATACAGTACTGTATGGTTCCGGGCGGCCAGGCCATGCAGGGCCTGGATCATCAGGGTCGATTTGCCGATACCCGGTTCTCCGCCGATAAGCACCAGGGAGCCGCTGACTATCCCCCCACCCAAGACCCGGTCGAACTCGTCGATGCCGGATAAGAGACGGATTTCTTCCTCTAGAGCCACCTTATCTATGGAGATGGGTTTGGGTGGCGCCGGGGACCACCGATGGCTTCCGCCACCGCTCCCTTTTACCGATTGCTTCTCCTCAATCAGTGTATCCCATTGGTTGCAATCCGGACATTTCCCCATCCACTTGGGACTTTGATAACCGCAGGACTGGCAGCTGTAGATTACTTTTATAGACTTTTTGAGGTTGCTCAATGGATGACATCCGGACTTTTTTTCAAATGAAACTGCTCCCGAAACCGCCTTTAATCTAAGCCATTTGTGGTTGTATTGCAAGTCCAAGGAACGGTTCAGACCGCTTTCTTTTTGGCGAAAATTTGTATATGATCAGTATCATCCGCTATTCACCGCGATTTGATCCGGCTCAGGTTCACCTTGGGATTTATATTGGAAGGAAATCATCCACATCGACGCGCAGTTAAAGGCGACTATTGCGGACACATTTTGAAAGACGCCTTCAGTACGGTGCTTAAGCGGCATGTCGCTGACTGCATTATCCGCTTTCAGCGCTTTGATGAAGCCGGCGCTCCTTGCATCCCCTATATTTCCGTATGGCGGGAAAATGAAAAAAAGATCTGGTACGAGTTCATGGGCCGACAGATGATTTTGCTGTTGAAATGCCGGGCCACGGAAGTTGCCGAGGCCTTCAGAAGTAGTATCTTGGAAAGCCGCAAGTACAAGCATCCCCAAACAGCCGGCCACACGGATTATGAAACCCTTCATCCGGAACAGTTAAGGGGCGATCGTTTAGGGTTGCGGGAGGCGGTGGAAAAGGACCGGTTTCTGGAGGCCGTCTATAAGAGCCGCCTGTCCAAGGGGAAGATCATTTGGTTAAAAGACCAGGCGGTCATCGAAAAATTTTCCGCGGATGATGTCTGCATCTGCCTGGGCTGTCTGACCCTCATCACCAAGGAGATGGAGATTGAGGAACATCTCAAGCGCACCCGCAAAGCCCTCGAGAAAAGTGAAAAGAAATTCCGCGAACAGGCCGTGCATGATGATTTAACCGGGCTCTATAATACACGCTATCTTTACAAAACGCTCTCCCGCCTGATATCCGGCAACCAGGCCGGTTCGGGTCTTTTTTCATTGATTTTTATGGATATCGATGATTTTAAAACGGTGGTTGATACCCATGGCCATTTGAATGCCAGCCGCGCGATTCAAGAGGTAGCGGCGACTGTTCAGAAGGCGGTTGCCGAGCCCGCCTTCTGCGTAGCTTATGGCGGGGATGAGTTCGTTATCGTCCTTCCGGAGATGGCCAAAAAGGCCGCGGTTGAAATCGCCGATAATATCCGTATTAGGATAGGAAAAACCCCTTATTTGACCGGTGTGGGATTGCGGGTGTTCATTACATCAAGCTTTGGCGTGTCAACCTTTCCGGACGACGCCGCAGGCCTGACGGAGATTCTTGCCCTGGCTGACCGGGCCATGTTCAAGGTCAAAAAACAGGGCAAGAATTCCGTTGGCGACATGACTGCGCTCTAAGGGTCTGCCCTTCTTAGTGGACGTCCCATGGGGGCTCACCCGGATCATGATCGAAGGGGTGAGGATGGGGCCCGGGATGCGGAGGGTGTGGACCTGGCCCGGGCGGTTCATGGTGCCAGTCGGGTTCATCCGGCCAATGGTGAGGCGGTCCGGGCTCATGCGGGTGGTAGTACGGTCCGGGCTCGGGCGGTTGGTGGTGCGGATGCCACCCCCAAAAAAATGGCGCCAGCAGGGGTGCCAGGAAAAAATGCGCGATATCACCCGCATTCGGATGATGGCCCTCGGCGTTGACTGCCGGTGCAAGTAAGAAGAAACTTACAAACATGGTCACTAGTATGATGGTATAACGCGTTTTTTTCATTTTCTCTCCCTTCATCTGTGGTTTTACAACTTAGACACCGGCTAATGATAAAAACTCAAATTTAGCCCGAACGCTACCTAAATTTTTTGTACCTGTTCACGGGGCTGGAATGACTAATGAGCGCTAAACCACCGGCTGGTAAGCGTTTACAGGGTGCCGCAGATGCAAGGCACCGGGCA
>CAZWGD010000230.1:0-4384 GCA_964633235.1 uncultured Desulfobacteraceae bacterium
CTCAACCCGAAATACCTTGATAATGCCAGAATGGGCCGATGGAACCGAGGGGTTCCCAAGGTGTTGCGCTTCTACGATAAAGTGGGGGAAGAGCTATGGATACCCAGGGGATACCTCCGGCAATTAATCCTATTGTGCCGTAAAGAGGGCCTTGATTATCGGTTGATCGATAAGAGACGTTGTCTTCCTTTGGTCGATTTTTGCTTTCATGGTTCCCTAAAACCCTTTCAGGAAACGGCGATAAAGCGGATGGCCGCCAGGGATTTTGGTACCCTGACCGCACCTACCGGCAGCGGAAAAACGGTGATGGCCATTTTTATGATCGCCGAACGCCGGCAGCCTGCCATGATTATCGTGCACAACAAGGACTTGGCTTATCAGTGGGTGAAACAGGCGGCGGGATTCCTTAAAATACCCACCCCTGAGGTCGGCTTTATTGGAGACGGAAAATATCAAGTAGGCGAAAAAATCACCGTTGCCTTGGTTCAATCCCTTTACAACCGGGTTGAGGAGGTCACCCATAGGGTTGGGTTTTTGGTGGTGGACGAGTGCCACCGGTGTCCCAGCCGGATGTTTACGGAGGCGGTCAGCGCCTTTGATTCAAAATATATGCTCGGCCTGTCGGCTACCCCGTGGCGACGGGATAAATTGTCCCGGCTCATCTTCTGGCATCTTGGGGATGTGCATCACGAGGTGGATAAGGGGCGCTTGATCCGTTCGGGGGATGTGCTGCCCACCCGGGTAACAGTGCGGAATACGGATTTCAAACCCTACTACGATCCCACCCGCGAGTATAGCAAGGTGCTGATGGAACTCACCGCTGATGACGATAGAAACCGCCTGATCGTGCAGGACGTGGCCGGGGAGGCGGCTAAATCCGCAGCCGGGGTGTGCCTGGTGCTATCCGATCGAAAAAAGCACTGCCAGACCCTTCAGGCGTTGTTGCGCTATAAATGCAAGGTCTCCGCTGATCTGCTTACCGGCGATCTGGGGGTTTCCGAGCGTAAAAAAATCGTTCAAGGGTTGGATGACGGCGAGATTAAGGTTTTGGTGGCTACCGGCCAGCTGATCGGAGAGGGATTTGACTGCCCGAACCTCTCTACCCTGTTTTTGGCCACGCCCATCCGTTTCAGCGGCCGGGTGATCCAGTACCTAGGCCGGGTGCTCAGACCGGCTCCGGGTAAGGAATATGCCCGGGTCTTTGATTATGTGGATATCCATGTCGGTCCCCTGAAGAAAGCCGCTTTGGCCAGGCAGCAGGTATACCGGCGTCATTTTCATTGGCAATAGGAGGAAGGTGTTGTGAGTCGCTTTTTGTTGCTGGATATTGGGGCCGGCACCCTGGATGTGCTCTACTGTGATACGGATTTGGATCTGCAGTACAAGGCCGTGGTAAAATCTCCGGTGCGGTATATAGCGGAAAGGATCTTATCCACCCCCGGCAACCTGGTGATTACCGGATGCGAGATGGGCGGCGGTGCCGTATCCGCTGTTCTCAGGGATCGAGCTGCCGTTCATGACGTGGCCATGTCTGCCGACGCGGCCCAAACCATCCACCATGATGCGCGACGGGTCCAGGCCATGGGCATCAAGATCCTCAAGGCTTCACAGCTGGACGAACTGAAAAACCGCTCCGACTGCACCCACCTGGTCCTGGGGGATATTTGCCAAAAGCGCCTGGAACGGATTGTCAGGGGATTCGGGGTCCCCTTTGAATTTGAGGTCATCGCCGTCTGCGCCCAAGATCATGGAAGGGCGCCCAGGGGGGTATCCCACCTGGATTACCGCCATAACCTTTTCACAACCTATCTGGAGAAAGACCCCCATCCCCAGGCCCTCTTGTACAGCCGTGACGAACTACCGCAAACCTTCAGCCGTCTGACCGCCATCGCCGACACTGCCACCGCACTGTCCTCCGGCGAGGTGTATCTGATGGACAGCGGTATGGCGGCTATCCTGGGCGCTTCTTTGGATAACGACGCCGAATTCAAGGAAAAGATCCTGCTGCTGGACATTGCTACCTCGCACACAGTGGTTGCCGCCATGACCGCAGGTGAGATCGCCGGGTTCGTGGAGTATCACACCCACGACATCACCCTGGAGAAATTGGATGGCCTGATGCGGGCGTTGCCCGACGGCGCCCTCTCCCATTCCCGGATTCTTTCAGAAGGCGGTCACGGAGCCTATACCCGCAGCGCGTTTGGATTCGAGGCCGTGGAAGCCATTATTGCTACCGGCCCTAAACGGCGGCTGATTAGACCATCCAAACTCCCCATCCGGATGGGTGCTCCCCTGGGAGACAACATGATGACGGGGACTGCAGGGCTTCTGGAGGCGGTTTGCATCCGAAAGGGTATTGACCCGGTACGGTGATTCAGCCGCTTCTTACCGTGAGCCAGCCGCTATTGGTTATTTTGAATACGATTCCGAAAATCATCATCACCATCATGAACATCAGATGGGAAATATCGATAACCAACGTAAATTGGGGCGAAAAAACCACATCCGGAAGGTTCTTCAGAACCCTGAAAATACCTGTGATGACGATTGCCGATAGCAGTAAAATACGGACATACGCCGCACGGGTGAGTGCATATCTCGCGCGCAGTAAGCCGAAATAGACCACGATGGCATAGGCGAACAGGGCGAAAAGCAGGGCCGCACCGAGGTAATGCATGAAGTGTGTCACGTAAAACTTGGCCGTCCAGCCCAAACCGGGAATATCCGCAATATAATAGCGTTTGAAGATCGGCATCTGCCCGAATCCGGTCAATCCCATCATAAAAATCAAAAACAGGTAAATCGGTTTGAGCAGTTTCTGCTCGATATACTGTTGGGGTGCTTGATACGGGTTCACTTTTCTCCTCCTGCGGTATGACTGGAAGCCTTGGTTGCACTGTACAAGCGACCCACTGAGGCCGCTAAACCGGCAAAAGGTGCGATCAGCATAGCCTTGGCCAGGTTATCGGCGTGGGCCATTTGATTTTCCACTTTATCGAAGTGGGGTTGGCCCGGACCTTTAGTAAGCGCTTGACTCAACACGTCAAACGGCACTTGGGATACGTAAATGGTATTGGTGCCGCCGTTTTCGGTTTCTCCGTAGATATACACCCCTTCCTCATCCGCCAGGCGATGGGCTTCCTTGATGATTTCATCACGCGGTCCAATGCTTTGGACATCTTCGGGACATTCTTCAATGCAAGCCGGCAATTTTCCTTCAGCAAGGCGGTTATAACAGCGATCGCACTTGTACATCACGCCGTTTCCGGCGAAGTTGGGCAACAGGTCAAGGTAAAGCCCCACACCGGTTTGCCGTTCGGGAATATCCCAGGGACAGACCACTTTGCACTTTTTCCCACCGAGACAGATATCGGGATGGATAAGGGTGATACCGTTTTTCAGCTTGCGTGCGGCACCCCAGGGACAAAGATTGGCGCAGGGCGGATTCTGACAATGCATGCAGCGCCTGGGAAAGGATATTTCCGTTTCTTCCCCGTCCATCTCTACCGTAGCCCACTGGATAGAGATCCAGTTGTAAGGTGTGAGCCGGTCCCGAACCTCTCGTTTCTCCTCATCGGACCAGTCAGCCGCTTTGACCCGGCCAGGGTACATTTTGGGAAACGGTTTTTTAGGTTTGGGATACTTGAAATCGTTGACTTCACGGCAGGCATCGACACATGCTTCGCAGCCCACACATCTGCGGATATCGATCAGGGTGGCCAATTCCCGGTTGTCCGCGGGCTTGGCCGCGGCCGGCAATGGGATTTGGCTGGCGCTGACAGCACCTGCGGCTGTAAGGCCTGCTTTTAAAAATGATCTTCTACTTAACAACGTCATAAAAATGTCCTCCTGAGGTAAAAACTTCAATGATACGTTTGGTCATCATTTACCATATTTTCCAATGCCAGGCTTAATGTTTTTCCGTCCTGGAGGCCAATGAAGCGGGTGACTTCATGGCCCTCCCTGAAGATCAGGGTGGTGGGGATGCTTTGTATCTCAAAGCGCATGGCGGTATCCGCCTGCCGTTCGACATTCAGGGAAGCGATGCTGATCCGGCTGCGGAAAGCTTCCTCTAGATCGTCAAGTATGGATGTTTGTGCCTGACAGGGTGAGCTCCATGGCGCTTGGAAGGCAATCAGGGTTATCCCCTGTCGAATTGTTTTGATGAATTCCCGGCGGGATGACAGCTTGATCATCGCTTTACCCCTTCTGGTGTTCGCTTTTTCTGCATATCCTTTTTTTACCCTAGCGTTGCCTAAATTTTTAGTCCAAAAAGGTTTTAAACTAAAAAATTTAGGCAACGTCAGGGTTGATTGTCGGCGGGCATTCATAAGCCTGATTGTTTTCCTGGATACCTACCGTATCAATTTTTGTGCCAATCATG
>CAZWGD010000231.1:0-2104 GCA_964633235.1 uncultured Desulfobacteraceae bacterium
TACGGGATGTTGTCCGGTATAGAATTTTTTCAGCAGAGCCACCGGTGTCAAGGTATCGGCAAGGATTTCAGTGCATACCGGAATAACGTTGAACTTTTCAGCCAGATAGCAGAATCGGTCCTTGTCAGGAAATTGATTGAGCAGCATAACTCTTTTTTCTCCTGTTTTTAATATTGCAGCCAGCAATTTTTCGTGAATGGGCTTTTTGGATATACAATTTACCCATAAAAAAAGGGCCGTGGATATTTCCACGACCCTTAAAAATATAAAAGGATCGTGGGCCTCGGGTGGCCCACGATCCAAAAAGTATTATTTTATTATTTTAAAAATTACACAAATACTTTGACGCCGGCATGCCCGTAGGATTGGACCTGCCACCACCAGTATTTTATATCTGAATTACAAATTATATGTTTGTCTGTCTTCATTTCCACCTTTTCCTGAAATTTTCAGTAACGGTGACATTTATTAAAAACTCTGTCAAGTATTTTTTTAGCGTGATCGGAAATTAAAGCAACATGTCATCAAAAAAAAATTATATAGGCCTTGACATCGAATTTAAATATATCTATATAAAATACAAATTGGTTAATCGATTAACCTTGCGACTTTTCGCGACATCTGCTAAGGGATTAATTCGATGGATAGAAAACCCACAGGTCGTAAACCCACACTCAAAGATATCGCCGCCCGTGCCAACGTATCGGCAGCCACGGTGTCCATCGTTCTCAAAGACAAAAACACCCCCAGGGTGAGTGCGGCTAAACGCAAAGAGATCCTGAAAATCGCCGTTGATTTCAAATATCGCCCAAATCAGATCGCCCGCGCTCTGGTGGCCCGGGAAAGTCGTACCATCGGGTTGGTGGTAAACACCCTGGTGATCCCCTTTTACGCCGAAATCGCCCAGGACATTCTGGCCCGGGCCAAGGACACCGGCTACAGCGTCCTGATCACATCCACCCAGGAATTACGCAGCTCCAAGCAAAGCCGGATTGAAGAGGAAAAACTGTTGATCCACAACTTGCTGGATCGGGGCGTGGACGGGTTGATCATATGTTCGGCCCTGCGTGAAGATCCCATGGTGGCTGAACTGCAGGAACTCAATTTCCCCTTTGTCCTGGCCCTGCGGGATGTAAAAAGGGGCCCCAGGGATCCCCGTATCGATTATATCGGTATCGACAACATGCGAGGCGGCTATCTGGCGGCGGAGCACCTCATCAAACTGGGACACACAAACATTGCCATCATCACAGGTGACATGCAGGCCATTTCATCCCATGATCGTCTGGCCGGAACCTTTCAGGCCTTCAAGGATTACAGAATCAACGCCGATCATGACATCATCCTGGAAGGCGAGTATAAACGGGATGTGAGTTACGCAGTCACCATGGACCTCTTGAAGCGTAAACAAAGGCCCGGCGCGATACTGTCCCATAGCGACCACATGGCCATGGGCGTGCTGGAAGCCCTGCACCAAAAGGATATCCGGGTACCGCAAGAGGTCGCCGTAGTGGGATTCGACAACATTGAAATGGCAGGCCTGCCCGGCATTGAACTTACTACCGTGGCCCAGCAAAAGGCCACTATCGGAAAAATGGCGGTGGACATGCTGCTCGACAAAATGAGGTCGCCCAATGAGCACTTGGCCAAGCGTATCATCCTTGATCCGGTACTGGTAGTAAGACGTACGTGCGGGGCACATAAAAAGCAATCACTATGATGGATTCGAACCGATTGTCAATAAAGCTTTATAAAAACTATATGGGAGTTCAGAAGATGGTGGAACATATTTTTTTCTCCTTTAAATTAAACGATTAACTATGGGAGAAACCATGGATAAATTAGAGGAAACACCCAACCATCGTAAAGAAATGCAGGCTCAGCACCATAACTTTCCGACCACCATGAAATGATACAACACGTTAGGAGGTGATAGCTCCCAAAACTAACATGCTGACTCTGATCCATCATTTTTTTAAGGCACAGCTTCAACACGATCTTACCCTAATGCTTAGGGAGACTGAAAATGACTACTATTAAAGCCAAAGCTTCCGGAATTTTTAAATGTATTATCATAATTACAGTCGCAGGACTGCTGGTCGCT
>CAZWGD010000231.1:2204-4378 GCA_964633235.1 uncultured Desulfobacteraceae bacterium
CTCTTTTGAGCTATTTGAACTAATCGTAACAGGAGTATTTTGCCATGATCCCAAGAACCAACAACCATCTGATTTTTCGTGATTTCAAGCGCGATTATCCCGAGATTGTGCGGGGTAAGGGCATCTACCTGTATGACCACGATGGCAAGAAGTACCTGGACGGAACATCGGGTTCGGCGGCGGTATCCAACCTGGGTCACGGAGTGGCTGAAATCTCCCGGGCCGTAAGCGCCGAGTTGGACCGCTATGCCTATTGTCCCTGCCACTGTTTCGCCAACGACCCGGCGGTGGAACTGGCGGCCCTGCTGGCGGAGATCGCCCCGGGCCGGTTGAACCGGGCCTGGACGGTCAGCGACGGCTCTGAGTCCACCGAAGCAGCCGTCAAACTGGCGCGCCAGTACCAGGTACTCAAGGGCAACCACTCAAAGTCCAAGGTCATAACCCGCTGGCAGTCCTATCACGGGGCCACCCTGACGGCCCTGGGCTACGGCGGGCTGAGCGGCCGACGTCGGATCTACAGCCCTTTTTTTTGCAATGTCCATCACATTCCACCCGCCTACTGCTACCGCTGTCCGTTCAATCGTACCTACCCCGGATGCGAGGTATTGTGCGCCAAGGCATTGGAAACCGAAATCCGTCAACTGGGACCCGAAAATGTAGCCGTTTTCATAGCCGAGCCCATTGTCGGCTCGGCCCTGGGATGTGCTCCCCCGCCCATCGAATATTTTAAAATAATCCGCGACATCTGCAACCGATACGAGGTCGTGTTCGTGGCCGATGAGGTTATGACCGGTTTTGGCCGTATCGGCCGGTGGTTTGGTATCGATCACTGGCCGGTAGTGCCCGACATCATCGCCTGCGCCAAGGGCATCAGCGGCGGCTACGTTCCTCTGGGGGCCATTATCGTGGATGAAAATATAGTCCGGTTGATGATCGCAGAAGAATCCAATATCATCTCGGGCCACACCAACTCCGCCCACCACGTCACCGCCTCCGCCGGCGTGGCGGCCATTAAATTTATCAAGGCCAACGATCTGGTGAAAAGGGCGCAGGAAATGGGAGCCTATTTCGAGGCGGGCATGCAGTCCCTGGCAAATCTGCCGCTGGTGGGTGACGTCCGTGGCAAAGGGCTTTTCATGGGCATCGAACTGGTTCGCGACAAGCGCACCAGGGAACCGTTTGCCCCCGGGATCCGCATGGCCCACCGTATCGAAACTGCGGCCCTTAAGCAGGGTTTGATCACCTATCCCGGCACCGGATGCGTGGATGGGAGCCTGGGAGATCATATCCTGATGGCACCGCCATTGATCATCAGCCGGTCTGAAATCGATGAATTGGTGGGTATCCTCGAAGCGTCAATCCGTGAGGTTGCCGGGCAACTTGAATAACGCCTATGCTTTGATAAGCACAACAAAACATACAACACTGGTATGATTGAGTAACATGCCGGTCTATCGTGATTCATATACAAACCAGAACACAGAATCCGGAAAAGGAGAAATCCATGAGTAATCCCCAACCAGTAGATTCCATGATCTTCCCACGCTATTCGTCCATCGCTACATTCTTCCGGCTGCCGCACATAGCCGATCCCAACGAACTGGATGTGGCCATTGTGGGAATTCCCTTTGACGGCAGCGCCGGTTACATGGCGGGTCCGCGTTATGCCCCACGGGAAATCAGGGCCCGGTCGGCCACCATCCGTCCCCACAACATGCAGGGCGTCAACCCCTTTGAAAAGCACCGCGTGGCCGACTACGGCGATTTGAGCACCACCCCCTTCTCCATCGATGAGACTTTCACGCGTATACAGGCCGGAATCACCCATCTGCTGGACCACGACGTCATTCCGGTATCGGTTGGCGGCGACCATGGCATCACCCTGTCGGTGCTGCGGGCCATCCACAAAAAGCACGGACCCGTAGCCCTGATTCAAATCGACTCACACCCCGACACCCACGACTCCCAGTTCGGCCATCCCGAAACCCATGCCACCATGCTGCGCCGGGGTATCGAGGAAAACATCGTCATACCCGACAAAATCATCAGCATCGGCCTTCGCGGCTCGCTTTTTAGTGCAAACGATCTGGAATACGGACGGGAAAAAGGCATCAGGGTCATCTTCCCTGACGAATTCCAGTCTCGCGATCTCCTGGATGTTAAGCGGGAGATCC
>CAZWGD010000232.1:0-1021 GCA_964633235.1 uncultured Desulfobacteraceae bacterium
AGGGCGCAGGGACAGGCGATCACCAGAACCGCCACCAGTCGAATCATAGCGGGAATGAACTCCCCGCCGGCTATCCACCAGATAGTAAAAGTAACCAGGGCCGTCATGATCACCATGGGGACAAAAACGGCTGCCACCCGGTCCGCCAGGGCCTGTATGGGCGCCTTGCTCCCCTGGGCCTCTTGAACCAGGCGGACGATCTGGGCCAGAACGGTTTTTTCACCGATGGCCGTGGCCCGGAATTTGAGGAAACCCTCCCCGTTGATGGTACCGCCCACAACCCGGTCTCCGGTATGTTTGTCCACTGGAAGCGGCTCCCCGGTGAGCATGGCTTCGTTGACGGCAGACTCGCCATCCACGACGATACCGTCTACGGGGAAGCGCTCGCCGGGGCGAATGACCACGACGTCATCCATCCGTACGGCGGCTGCGGGGATCTCCTGTTCAATCCCCTGCACCAGGATACGGGCGGTTTTCGGTCTGAGTCCGATGAGTTTGCGAATGGCTCCCCCGGTCTTTCCCTTGGTGCGGGACTCCAGCATCTTCCCCAGTTTGATCAAGGTAATGATCACTGCGGAGGTTTCAAAATAGACATGATTTCCCAAAACGGGAAAGATCATCACCGCCAATGAGTAAATGTAAGCCACCGAGGACCCCATGGCCACCAAAACATCCATGTTGGCGCTTTTATTTCTCAGGCTATTGACCCCGCCAAGATAATAGTCCCACCCGGTGTAGAATTGCACTGGAGTCGCCAGGGCCCAGAAAAGCCAGTTGACCCAGGCTGCCTGACTCCAGGCACCCAGCAGGCCAAAGTCGCGACCCATGCTGATCACAAAAAGGGGCAGGGCAAAGGCCAGCCCAATGGCGAATTTGCGGGTCTGGTCCCGGATTTCTAGATCTCTTGCGACCCGCTCTTCATCATCGGCGTCTGCTTCGGTGGGCAATACGGTTTTAAAACCGGCCGCTTGGACAATGGATGCGATTTCCGGTAGAGAAACAATTCCTGGGATATACTCCA
>CAZWGD010000232.1:1031-4358 GCA_964633235.1 uncultured Desulfobacteraceae bacterium
TCGGTGGCAAAATTGACCGCCACACCGGCAACCCCGAAGGCCTTTGTTCGAATGGCACGTTCGATATTGGCGGCACAATTTGTACAGGTCATGCCGGTGACGGGCAGGTCGGCCTTTTTGAGGGGGACCTCGAAACCCAGCCGGGTGACGGTTTCAACCACCCGGTTGAGCGGCACCAGTCCGGGATCATAGCGGACACCGGCCTGTTCGGAGGCGAAATTGACCTCGGCATCCAGCACACCGCCGATTTTTTTGAGGCCGCGCTCAATATTCATGGCGCAGTTGGCACATGTCATGCCGATAATCGGCAGGCTGACCTTCTGGGTGGACATATCTGTATTCCCCGAAATCCCGTGAACCCGGATCAATTGGCCGGGTATTGGATCTCCCTGAGCTTGTCTCTGATTTTTTGGATATCCGCAGGCGTATCCCATTCAACGGTTACCTGTTTGGTTTCCGGATCTCCGTCCACGGCGTTGACTCCCTCTATGCCGGAGAGCTCATCTTTAACGGCGGCCACACAATGGCCGCATGAAATAGCGGGTATGGTCAAGGTTTGTTTTTGCATGTTACCCTCCTCTGACTGGACTTGTTTTACAAAAACATAAGCATCAAAGGCTATTAGGCAATCACCCCTGGAGCGGAACCCATCCTTCGGCCACTAGGTCACTGCGTCGTATTGGTCCTTACTCCCCGGTCGTTAGCGATGAGGGCAAATGCAGTTTGCGTGAGATCATTAACTATTTAAGTAGCTGTTTTAACGTCGATCTTGACTTTGGGGCTGTTATGTGGCATGGTTCGTGCGGTCTAAAAATTCCGATTTCAACATGCAAAACGACTCTTTGGCAATTCATGCGGGTATTATGTATAGTCTTTCAGAAAACGTTTTGGACCGCGTTATCAGTCGCTTCCCCGCGACCACGTATGCACAGTACGCCTTTCTCAGGGAAGCTCCTTCTAGCCTTACCAAAAACATTATCTGAAAGCCTATAGATTCTCAGGACAGTCAACACAAACCCGTCTGTTGCCGAACGCAGTCCTAACCCCAAGACCGGTAGCGGATGGCCATGAACCCTTTTGCGATCATAACCGATTTGAGAGTCCAGGATGTGCTGGATATCCTGTTTCTGACCATGGTGGTCTATCACTTCTACCTGTGGTTTTGGGGAACCAAGGCTTTCAAGGCCCTGGTGGGGCTCATGGTACTGGGGATTGTTTTCACCGCCGCCCGTTCATGGGGTCTTTTCCTTACCACCTGGGCCTTTCAAATTTTATGGCAGGTGCTGGTCATCCTGCTGATCATCCTTTTTCAGTCTGAAATCCGGCAGGTCCTGGAGAAGGTGAATCCTCTGAAGGCCCTCGGTCTGCACTCCTTCTACAGGACGGAAAACTGGGTGGACAACTTTGTCAAGGCCCTGTTTTCACTGGCCCGGCGAAAAATAGGTGCTTTAATCATCATCGAGCGCAGCGACATCGTGGAGGAGTTGATTACCGAAGGGGTCCCCCTGGAAGGCGAGCCGAACAAGGAGGTACTGCTGAGCATCTTCCAAAAAAAGTCCCCCCTGCATGACGGGGCTGTGCTGATTCGCAACGGCAATGTCACCAGAGTGGCCTGCTATCTTCCGCTGAGCTCCCGGGAGGGGCTTCCGAAAAACTGGGGAACCCGGCATCGGGCCGCTGTGGGACTTTCCGAAAGGTGCGACGCCTGCGTCCTGGTGATCTCCGAAGAGCGGGGCGGGATATCCCTGGTTCGGGACGGGGAGGCTAAGGATGTGTCGACCAAGGAACAGCTTTCCGATCTGATTTCCTCGGAGCTCATCGACCCCGAACTTACCGGGATGACCCTATGGAAAAAGCTCCAAACCATCATGGTGCGGCGCTGGCGCATGAAGCTGGGCACCTTCGGACTGGTGAGCATCTTCTGGCTGTTGCTGGCGGGGCAGCAGAACTATGAGGTGACCCTGGATGTAAGCGTTGAACTGAAAAACGTTCCGGCCATGATCGAGGTTATCGAGCCGTTAAGTCCCAAGGTGGAAGTGACGCTCAGAGGATTGCGCAAAGATGCCGGGACGTTGAGCAGTAAAAACGTGCAAGCCCAGGTGGATGTGTCCACGGCCGGGCCGGGAGTGCAAGCTTTCCGGGTTACCCGCAACCATATTGTGTTGACAAACGAAAGAATTCAGGTGGTCAGAATCAGTCCCACCCGATTGGAGTTTAAATTCGGCTACGTTTCCGCTACAGGGACCGTTCCGGCCCGGAATACCCCCATGCATGCTCAGGAGCAGAACCCAGGTTAACCCATACGGTTTAAAAATCCGCGGCCGGGATCCCCAAACTGCAGGGCACCAGCACTTGGCACTTACCGCAGACATTGGTGCTTGATTTGAGACCGGCGAAGTTTTCACGGTGGTTGATAGTAAAGAGCAGTCGATCCCAACACCGCTTCCGGTCAACGCCCTCAGGGCTGACGGCCCGCACCGGACAGCGTTTCACGCATTCTAAGCACTCTTTTCCGATTTTATGCAGGCAAAGCTCTCCGGATTCAACCAGGGCGTGGTTTCCTAAATCCGCATCCGTTACCAGGCTGCCCAGCCTGCCTGCGCATCCCGCGGGCGTGATCAACTGGGCGTTAACGCCGAAGCGCCCCAAGCCGACCAAATGCCCTAGATGTTTATGTGACCATCGGGCCACCAGTCGTTCTTCGTCGAAGTTATGAGTGGCCGGCGTCAGTGCGGCCTGATAACCTTTTTGGGCCAGAAAATCCCTGAGCTTCTCTCCCAGGGTATTGATCAGCGCGTTAGTCGATTCATAGGCCAGCCCCCAATTGCGGCAGGGAAATTTACCCGGGTGGTTATCCTCCGCCAGGGCCCGGGTAAAGGGGATAAAAAATACGATCACTGCTTTGGCCGAAGCCAGCAGATCGTTAGGTCTTAGATGGTCTTCCGCGGCAATGCGACCCAAATCGTCGAAGCGGCTGTCCGCTTCGGCGGTCGCCAGCAGCGGGCTGCGCCAGAAATCGTCAGTTTCGGTCCGAGCCTTTGCCGATAAAACCAAATCCTCGATGAAGCTTCTCAGATCATGAACCATAGGCCTGGTGTCCATCGATACCTCCTCTAATTCTTAAGCGGCTGTCAGGGTTGGCGCCGTTTTCAGCAAATATTGGCGGTAAACAGTTGCGCATTGGGCCTCTGCGGTGCTTTATGCACGGTCCTGGTCGATTAAGCGGGTGTCGTACATCTTGCCTACTCCATACCCCTCCCGCCGCATAAACTTCTCCCTGGAGGGTCCGATGATCTGCAGCTCAGGATGCTTTTTTTGGACCGAGAG
>CAZWGD010000233.1:0-3458 GCA_964633235.1 uncultured Desulfobacteraceae bacterium
AACAGCCGTACAAAAAAATGGTCTATATCATTCAGGATTACGAGCCCGCTTTCTACAACTGGTCCAGCCATTTTGTACTGGCTGAAGCCACCTATGAATCTGTAGTGCCGACAGTTGCGGTGTTTAACTCCTCCCTTCTACGGGATTTTTTCATGCAGAAGGGGCATACCTTCCACAGGGAGTATACCTTTGAACCCCGCATGCATGATACGCTACGCACCCAACTCAGCCTCCGAACATACGACCGACAGAGGCGCATTCTCTGCTATGGGAGACCCTCAACGGATCGAAACTGCTTCTCCCTTATCGTCGCCGGACTACGCAAATGGATTCAAAGAGATGCAAATGCCGAGAGTTGGAAGGTCATATCCGTGGGAGAGCCGCATCCCCCCGCTGATCTTGGAAAGGGCATCACCATGGTATCCGAGGGAAAATTAAGTTTGGAGGCATATGCCCGGATGCTTTCGAAAAGCGCCGTTGGGCTTTCGTTGATGGTGTCGCCTCACCCAAGCTACCCCCCCCTGGAAATGGCGCATTTCGGCATGCTGACCATAACCAACTCCTTTTTCAATAAAGATCTTTCCAAGCTGCATACGAACATTACATCGATTCAAAACGTCACTCCTGACAGTATCTCTACCGAGTTGAGCAGAGCGGTTCAAACCTTTGCCTCAAATCCGGAAAAGGGGAATCAGGGACAAAGCCGGATACCAGGGTACTGTCAGCCGGGAGCGCAGTTTCCCTTTTTACCCGACTTGATCGAGGATCTGTTGGCCTAAATGAAACAAGTCCTGTTGATTTCACCCCAGCCATTTTTTCAATGGCGGGGGTCTCCCATTCGGGTTGGCTTTAACATCCTGGCGCTGGCCGAGCTGGGATACGGAGTCGATCTCCTGACGCTGCCCATTGGAGAGGAAAAGGACACTCCCGGCGTCAATATCATCCGGGTGCCCAACTGGTTTGGCGTACGCAATGTGGCTATCGGCCCCTCTCTCGTCAAGGCCGGATTTGATGTCCTGCTATTCTTCAAAGGGCTTCATTTGATGCAAAAAAAGCGCTATGATGTGATCCACGGCATAGAAGAGGCCGGTGCCGTGGCGCTGATGTTGAGGCCATGGAGTAACAGCCGGATCGTATACGAAAAGCACTCCGATCCCTTTTCGTATAAAAAGGGCCCTTTTAAAAACCTATTGTTAGCATTGTACGGCCGGGTTGAAAAACTAACCGCTCACCATGCCGATGCGGTGATATGCACCGGCCGTGGTTTGGTAAAGCAGGTCTTGAATGCCGGCGCCAGGGGGCCGGTACATCATATATTCGACATCCCCTCATCACTGGCTGAGCCTGCCCCGGAACGCATAAAGCGCCTCGTCAGGAGGTATAAACAAAAATTGGAGGAGGTGTTGATTACCTATGTGGGATCCTTTGCGGTTTATCAGGGGGTTGATTTGATGTTCGACGCCATTCCCCAGGTAATCAAAGGGGATCAGCGGGCTCGGTTTATCATCATCGGCGGCGATACCAGTGAAATTGAACGACGCCGTAGAAAGCTTGCAGACCAGGGGTGTCAGTCGGCGGTGAGCTTTGTCGGCAAAGTACCCCCGGAAACGCTACCTGATTATCTCTCAGCATCCGACATCCTGCTTGCCCCACGCCTGTCAGGAGTAAACACCCCCTTGAAACTGCTGGATTATCTAAAATCCGGTCAAGCCATCGTGGCCACTGATGTGACCGCCAACCGCCTCATTCTTGACGAAACCAATGCCTGTTTTGTTTCCCCGGAACCTTCTGCACTTTCCCAAGGAATTCTTAATTTGGTTGACAATCAGTTGCTTCGCCGTAGATTAGGGACCGCCGGACATGATCTCTACCTGGAAAAATATAACTATGACGAGTTTAAACGCAGGATCGGCATATGCTACCAGGATCTTTTCGAAACGGACCCAAGGACCGGTATGAAAGGTAGGCGTGAATTTTCTGCCGGGAGGACCCATGCCGTTGATATTTGACGCCCACGTACATCTTTATCCCTGCTACAATCTGGCAACTGCCTTGCGGCTGCTTTCGAAAAACCTGGTCAGATTGGGTGGTACAGACCAGAAGGCCGCTTTTCTCGCAGAGCGCCACGATTGTCATTTTTTCAAAGACCTGAAACAGCATGAGCCCTTGCGGCGACATCTGCGGCGGGAATCAGGTATCAGTATTCGCGAAACAGCTGAAGAAAACGGAATTCAGATACTGATCGGAGGAGACACTTCATTTTACCTGTTTGCAGGACGTCAGATCGTCACCTCCGAACGTATCGAAATTCTGGCCCTAACGGTAGATGCGGCTATCCCGGACGGCCTGAGGGCGGTCGAGGCCGTAGAACGGATCCTGGATGTCTCTGGAATCCCTGTTCTCAGCTGGGCTCCGGGAAAGTGGATGTTTAGACGCAAACCGGTGGTCCAGAATCTGATCGATGGTTTCAGGCCCGGGGAGATCATCCTGGGGGACACCTCCCTTAGACCGTTGTTATGGCCGGAACCCCTTCTGTTTGCCTATGCGCGGAAAAGGGGATTTAACATTATCGCCGGATCAGATCCTCTGCCGCTACAGGGAGAGGAGGTATACCTCGGTACCTATGCCACCGCCGTAGACGGTCTTATTGATGATAACCAGCCGGTAACCGCTATGCGCGGCTTGCTGAAAAAACCAGGCAGTCCGGATACCCCCAGGGGGTGTCGCAATCACACCTTGGAAGCCGTTAGACGTATTATCGGCAACGCCAACCAGAAAAAGAGACCCGCTCAAAAGCAAACCGACATCAGAGCCGAAAGGGAGACTTTTCCAATCATGGAAGATTCTATTTATAAAAACCATTACTGTAAAATACCGCCGGGCACCAGGGTGCTGGTAACCGGGGCAACGGGATTCACCGGCACGGTGCTCACCAGGAAACTGGCTGCTGCCGGTTTGAAAATCAACGCCATTGCCCGACCCACATCCAATTTGAAGCCGCTGGCCGATTTGGAAATAAACTGGTTTTACGGAGACGTTTTTGATAAAAGCGTGCTCGCTGAGGCCTCACATGACGTAAAGTACGTTTTTCATCTGGCCGCGGCATTCCGTGAGGCTAAAAGCTCTGAGGAAGACTATCGCAATGTACATGTGGAAAGTACAAAATTACTGGCCAAAAGGGCCACTTCAAACACAGACTTCAAACGCTTCGTGCACATATCCACCATCGGGGTACACGGCCATATTGAAGACCCCAAAGCCGACGAAACCTATCGCTTCAGTCCCGGAGACGGGTATCAGCGAACCAAATTACAGGCCGAACTATGGTTGCAGGATTTCGCCGAAACAGCGGCGCTGCCCTATACCATCATTCGACCCGCCGCCATATACGGTCCGGGTGATAAGCGCTTGCTGAAATTATTTAAAATGGCTCGCTGGAAATATTTCCCCCTGCTTGG
>CAZWGD010000233.1:3468-4352 GCA_964633235.1 uncultured Desulfobacteraceae bacterium
TGCCGCCACGGAACCCAGGGCCTTGGGTGAGGTTTTTATCAGCGGTAACGATAAACCAATTCCCATTGCTGAAATTGCTCGGCTCGTGGCCGCAACCCTTGGGGGCAGGACCCGGGTCATCCGGTTGCCGATTAAGCCGTTTTTTTGGGCGGCTGATATCTGCGAAGCCATTTGCCTCCCCCTGCGTATCGAACCGCCTATTTACCGCCGCAGGGTGGCGTTTTACAGTAAAGACAGGATGTTCGATACCCGCAAACTCCGAAACGTATTGGGGTATACACCCTTGCATTCAAACGAAGCCGGGATTACCGAAACCGCACAATGGTATCTATCAAAAGGGTGGCTCAAACCGCTTGCCTAAACTGGGAGAATTATGAAGACCATCACCGTTCTGGGAAACAATTCCGGTAGAAATGCCGGCGATATGGCCATTCTGGGAAATTTGTTGCACGATATCTCGGCTGCGAGAAGTGACGTGACATTCCTGGTACCCACCACCAACCCGCGCTTTTTAAAAAGGCATTTCGGCCGCTATAATTTTAAACCGGTACCGTTGTTGCCGTGGTACGGCGCCCTGAAAAACTTCGGCTTACCGCTATTGATATCCATGTTGAAATCCGACATGGTGCTGATTACCGACAATATCTTATTCGACCGCAAATTCTATAACCCGATCTTCAACAACCTCTCCTCCATCGCCCTATGTGTGCCCTTTTGCCGCAGGAAAAAGATACCTATTGTACTTTACAACGCCAGTGTAGGCCCCATCGATTTTCAAATCGGTGCCCGGGCACTACAAATTGTTTTGAATGCCTGCCCGTTGATCATCACCCGGGATAAACAAACCGTGCAGATGATGGATGACCTGGGATTGAGCTATCCAA
>CAZWGD010000234.1:0-3672 GCA_964633235.1 uncultured Desulfobacteraceae bacterium
CTTCACTATAGCACGTCGCGGGGTAAAAATACATCCATGCCTATCCATGCTTCCCGGCTGGCGGCTTATTTTCCGGCCGGCTGAATCCGAAAAAGCTTCCCGGGAAAGGACCGCGCTTGATCTTTTTCGAGGATCGCGACCAGCTAGCCGATTCCCTGGGTCGCCTGTTTTTTTCCCGATCTGATCTCCGCCGATGCGGTACGCGCGGTTTGATAGTGGTTTTGCATTTGTCGGCCGCAAACCAGTCATCCTCCGGCCAAACCACGGGGATTTGGTAATCGATAAGCGCCTCAATGGCTTCCAGGTGAAATACGAATTTTTCACAAGCCAGCGAAATCGCCCGTCCCTTTTTCCCGGCCCGGGCGGTTCTGCCGATGCGATGCACGTAGTTTTCGGGGTCCTGCGGAAGATCGTAGTTGATCACATGGCTGATGTCCTCGATGTGAATACCGCGCGAAGCCACATCCGTGGCAATTAAAATCTTGATACGGCCTTTTTTGAAGGACTCCATCAGCTTAAGGCGTTTGCGCTGGGGCAGGTCTCCGGTAATCCCCTCCACCGGCAACCCATTTCCCTTAAGTTTGTGGGCCAGCCATTCCACCATGAATTTTGTATTTGTAAATATCAGCACCCGCTGCCAACCCTCCCTTTCCAAAAGCCCTAGCAGCAGGGACAGTTTTTCCTCGAAACTGACATGGTAAAGGGTCTGTTTCACCCCTTCAACGGTGATTTCCTGGGGGGTTACGGAGATAAACTCCGGCAGATTCATGTATTGGTAGGTCAATTCCAACACGTTATACGAAAGCGTGGCTGAAAACAGCATGGACTGTCGTTTATCGTAGGTGGGCAGCTTGCTGAGAATAAAGCGCATATCCTTGGAAAACCCCAAGTCGAGCAGTCGGTCCGCCTCATCGATGATCACCATTTTAATGGCACCGGTTTTGAATATTTTCTGTTTGAAGTAATCGATAATCCGCCCCGGCGTGCAGATGACCACATCGGTGCCTTTCTTTAGATTGTCGGCCTGCTTTTGATAGTCAATGCCGCCGATAACCAGGCTCAGGCGAAACGGGGTATAATGACCAATGACCTTGGCCTCTTCATGGATTTGGATGGCAAGCTCGCGGGTCGGTGCCACGATGATGGCGGATGGGAGCTTTGTTTTTTTAAGCTTGCTTGCCAACAGACGCGTGAACAGGGTCACCAGGAATGCGGCTGTTTTTCCGGTACCGGTCTGGGCCTGGCCGGCCACATCGGTTCCCATGAGAGAGACCGGCAACACCGCGGCCTGGATGGGGGTGCAATGCTCAAAGCCGGCCTTATTTAACCCTTTGTTCACGGCTGATGGCAGGTCGAAGCTCTCAAAACGTGTCTGGGTTAAAAATCCAGGTTCGCTGGCCGGGTGTTTTTTTAGGGGCTCCGGTTCAGATGGCATTGGTCGTCACTCGATTAAAATGGTGTATGCGTAATGATTCTCTAACCTGTCTGGAGCAACTGTACACTATTTTCACGATTTATCAAGAAAAGACAGGCCCTCGTGGAACGGCGGCTGCATAGCGAAGCTTATACTCGCTTGCCGCGGTTTGCTTCAGTTTTTATCTTTACCCTTCGTGGACAGCCATGTTAACCTATCATTTAAACCGTAATGCACTATTGATGGCCTTTAATATGAAAGACTTTTTCAGAGTAACGGACCTGGACCGGGTGCTTGAATACCGCCGTCGGTTTCCACAGGTTTTATCGGAAAGCATGCCCCTGCTGGAGGCAAATAGCAGGGTCCTTGCCGAGGATGTGATCGCCGGCGAGAACCTGCCCGAATTTAAGCGTGCCGTAATGGATGGATATGCCGTGCAGGCCGCCTCCACCTATGGCGCCTCTGAGGGAAACCCGGCCTATTTGGCCATAAAGGGCAGTATTGACATGGGACGGCGTCCGACAGTGGATATCGGGACTGGTGAAGCGGCCCGCATATCCACCGGCGGGATGCTGCCCAAGGGGGCTGACAGTGTGGTCATGCTTGAACATGCATCATCCCTGGACAATGCCGCTATCGAGGTATACCGGAGTGTGGCCCCCGGCCAGCACGTGATGGAAATCGGTGAAGACTTTCAAAAAACCGATACCCTCCTCGCCAGGGGACAGATGCTCAGACCTCAGGAAATCGGTCTTCTGGCCGCTTTCGGCCGGGAAAGTGCCAGCGTGTTTAAAAAACCTGTTGTGGGAATTATTTCCTCGGGAGATGAGGTGGTCCCCGTCAATGTAAACCCGGCACCCGGTCATATCCGTGACGTGAATACGTACACCCTCTCGGGTATGGTGGCGTCTGCGGGTGGAATCCCTGTTTCCTATGGCATCACCGGTGACGACTATGATGCCTTGTATCAAAAATGCGCAACGGCCCTGGATAATGCCCATATGCTTTTGATCTCGGGGGGCAGTTCCGTCGGTATGCGGGATTTTACAACCGACGTGCTCTCCAATCTGCCCGGCGCCACTATTCTGGTCCATGGTATCTCCATCAGCCCGGGTAAGCCCACCATCCTTGCCGACGTTCGACACAAACCGGTGTGGGGGCTTCCGGGCCAGGTTACATCGGCAATGGTGGTCTTCCTGGCCGTGGTGAAGCCGTTTATCGATTACATGGGCGGGCTTTCCGTTGACCCTCAAAAGGGGGTGATGATTTCCGCCCGGCTCGGCAGAAACGTATCTTCCGCCCAGGGCCGCGTCGACTACATTCGGGTCAAACTATCCCACAGGGAGGGCACTGTATGGGCGGACCCGATCCTTGGCAAGTCCGGACTGCTGAATACCATGGTTATGGCGGACGGTCTGATCAAAGTGGGCATCAATACCGAGGGACTGGAAAAGGGGGCCCGGATCCGGGTTATGCCCATGTAGCCGGCCCTCCCGTCTATAGAATTCAAGATAACGCTTTTGGGAAGGCTGGAGGGAGAAAGTGGATATATGAGTAGCAATCGTAATATATACCTTGAAATGAAAACCCTTAAGGAGGCCCGTCGCATTCTTTTTGAGGCCTTCTCGGCTATAGGGCACACGGATAGCGAAACCCTGCCCACACCGGATGCTGTGGGGCGGGTGCTGGCCCGGCCGGTGACCGCCAGGATCTCTTCCCCCAATTACCATGCCGCAGCCATGGACGGGATCGCCGTAGCCGCGGAAAGCACGTTCGGCACCAGCGAGACGCGGCCCAGGGAACTGACCGTGGGAACCGAGGCCTTTTATCTGAACACCGGCCATGTCATGCCGCCCGGGACTGACGCGGTAATTATGATCGAGCATCTGAATGTGCTTGATGAAAAACGCATTGAAATTAACGCCCCCGTATTTCCCTGGCAGAACGTGCGCAAAGTGGGCGAGGATGTGGTGGCCACCGAATTGATCTTCCCCCGCAATCATGTGATCACACCCTATTGCGTGGGTGCTCTTCTAGCCGGAGGTCGATTTAACGTGTCAGTGCGTAAAAAACCGCATCTCCTGATCATTCCCACCGGCTCTGAACTTGTCGATTGGCAGAAATCCCCGGATGTCCGGCTGCAGCCGGGACAGATATTGGAAACCAACTCTTTTGTCCTGGGAACAATGGCCGAAGCCTGGGGAGGAGCGTACCACCGCAGCTCCATCCACAAAGACGACTTCGAAAAAATAAAGAAG
>CAZWGD010000234.1:3682-4344 GCA_964633235.1 uncultured Desulfobacteraceae bacterium
GTTGAGTTTTCGTATGCTTCTACTGTTGAGTTATTGTATGCTTCTACTGTTGAGTTATCGTATATTGGCGGGTCTTCTGCGGGCTCTGAGGATCATATCAGGAAAATCCTGCAGGAACTGGGAAATATTCTGGTTCATGGAATCACCATTATGCCGGGAAAACCGCTGATTATCGGAGACATCCGGCAAAAACCGGTTTTCGGCATTCCCGGATACCCGGTCTCCGCCATTATCGCTTTTGAACAGTTCGTCGGCCCCCTCGTCCGCAAAATGGTCGGCCAACCTGAAAAGGAGCGCGACAAGATCACTGTCGAGCCGACCCGCAGCATTGCTTCCAAGCTCGGTCTGGAAGAATTCGTGCGCGTGAAGATCGGCCGGGTAGGCGACAGGGCAGTGGCCACACCCCTGCCCCGGGGCGCGGGGATCATCACCAGTATCACCGAGGCCGACGGCATCATTCGCATTCCCAATCACGTGGAGGGTATCCGTGCCAATCATCCGGTCAGTGCTGAGCTGCTGCGTCCCGAATCTGCGGTGGGCAATACCATTGTGGCCACCGGCAGCCATGACAACAGCCTGGATATCCTCTCCGATATGATAAAGGCCCGCTATGACAGCCTGAACCTTTCCTCAAGCCATGTAGGCAGCATGGGGGGGTTGAT
>CAZWGD010000235.1:0-1090 GCA_964633235.1 uncultured Desulfobacteraceae bacterium
CGGAAAGCGTCCACTGGTATAAAAAATGGGATACGGTCTTGGATGATACCAGCAAACCCTTTTACCGGTGGTTTGTTGGCGGCCAAATTAATACCTGCTATAATGCCCTGGATCGTCATATTGAAAACGGACGGGGCGATCAGGCGGCCTTAATTTACGACAGCCCCGTAACCGACACTATTGACACCTATACCTACAAACGGTTCCGCGATGAGACCGCCAGATTCGCCGGTGTTCTGGCCGGGCAGGGAGTCCAAAAGGGAGACCGGGTTCTGATTTACATGCCCATGATTCCCCAGGCGGTCATGGCTATGCTGGCCTGCGCCCGTATCGGTGCGGTACATTCGGTGGTCTTCGGCGGATTTGCCGCCAATGAGTTGGCCACCCGAATCAATGACGCTAAACCCAAGGTCATCGTATCAGCCTCATGCGGCATTGAAGTGACCCGGGTAATTGCCTACAAACCCTTGCTGGATGAGGCTATCGCCTCCGCCCAAGCCGATTCACGACCGGAGAAATGCATCATTTTTCAGCGCCCCCAGGAAAGTGCGGCCTTAATCGAAGACCGGGATGTGGATTGGGAGCAATCCATGGCATCGGCAGCGCCGCATGATTGCGTACCGGTGGCCGCCACCGATCCCCTCTATATCCTGTATACATCCGGAACCACGGGGGAACCCAAAGGCGTGGTCCGCGACAATGGCGGCCATGTGGTCGCCCTGAACTGGACCATGAAAAATATCTACAATATCGATGCCGGTGACGTGTACTGGGCCGCTTCTGATGTGGGCTGGGTGGTTGGGCATTCGTACATTGTATACGGTCCGCTTTTCCGGGGATGCACCACGATTCTGTTTGAAGGCAAGCCGGTGGGCACACCCGATGCAGGCGTATTCTGGCGGGTTATCTCCGACCATAAGGTGAAGTGCATGTTTACGGCGCCCACGGCATTTCGCGCCATAAAGCGGGAAGATCCCCGGGCCGAGCTGATGCAAAAATATGATCTATCCAGGTTCGAATCCCTCTTTCTGGCCGGGGAAAGGCTTGATCCCGACACCCTGCACTGGGCTGAAAAGGCCTTGAACGTGCC
>CAZWGD010000235.1:1100-4291 GCA_964633235.1 uncultured Desulfobacteraceae bacterium
GGTCATCGACCATTGGTGGCAGACGGAGACCGGATGGGCCATCTGTGCCAACTGCTTGGGTATGCACCATTTTTCCGTCAAAGAGGGATCCCCCACCAAACCGGCGCCCGGTTGGAATGTGGCGGCCGTGGATACTGATAACCAGCCGGTGGCGGCCGGAGAAATCGGCGCCCTGGTGGTAAAGTTACCGTTGCCACCGGGCAGTTTGCCGACATTGTGGAATAATGACCAGCGTTATCTTGAATCCTACCTGGATGAATTTCCCGGGGCTTATAAGACCGCCGACGCCGGTTTTGTCGACGAGGACGGCTACGTGTTTGTGATGTCCCGTACCGACGATATCATCAACGTGGCGGGTCATCGTCTTTCCACGGGAGCTATGGAAGAGGTTTTAGCCGACCATCCAGACGTGGCCGAGTGCGCCGTACTGGGTGTGGACGATCAACTCAAGGGGCAGATACCGGTCGGATTTCTGGTGCTGAATGCCGGAGTTACCCGAAATCAAGATGACATCATCAAGGAAACCATTCAGGCCGTAAGAGAAAGGATCGGACCCGTGGCCTCTTTTAAAACGGCCACGGTGGTCAAACGTCTCCCGAAAACTAGATCAGGAAAGATATTGAGAGGCACCATCCAGAAGATTGCCGACAATAAAGCCTATAAGATGCCGGCAACTATTGATGATCCCACCATCCTAGAGGAGATGGAGGATGCGCTGAATGCGATCGGCTTGGCAAAATCAAGAGACTGATGTATCCCGCCCTGCGGGGATAAGCTAAACCTTTGAACGCCGGTTATCGATTTCACTCGGCCTCGGACCGGCCTTTATTTACAGATAGTTGTACACGTTTTTTTTATCCATCATCCTCCCTCCAGATGTCCACTCGACAGGTTTTATGGATGGCAACCTGGAAAAATTAAAATGAAGGGTCGGCCTAATGCCAAAAACAATCCTGATCGTTGACGACGAGCCCAATATTGTAATCCCCTTGCAATTCTTGATGGAGCAGAATAATTACGAAACCATGGAGGCAAAAAGCGGGGAGGAGGCTATTGAAATCATCTCGAAGTATCAACCGGATCTGATTCTACTGGATATCATGCTGCCGGGTATTGACGGTTTTGAAGTCTGCGAAATGGTGCGCCTGAATCCGGAGTGGCGGCGCACGAAAATCATCTTTCTCACTGCCAAGGGGCGGGAAGTTGATATTGCCAAGGGGATGGTCCTGGGCGCGGACGCTTATATTACAAAACCCTTCTCCAACAGGGAAATTGTTGATAAGGTGAAGGAACTGCTCGGTAACACTGTTGAATCCGTTAAGAATACGAGCTGATGGCCGTCGATAATCATTTCGCCCGCAAAGAGAAAACCCATGATTGATAACGGCTCCAGGACCGGACGATTGGTCGGCCTGTTCCTTTTGGGCCTCGCCCTTTTCAACTATCCCCTCCTAACCCTATTCAACCTGCCGCAACAGATCTGGGGTATTCCTTTGCTCTATCTGTACATCTTTGTCGCGTGGGCTGTATTCATTCTTCTGATCAATACCGTCACGAAAATTCGCCGGAAAACGCCATCCTCAGAAACACCGACCCCTGCCGACATTTCAGATTGGCTAAGTCCGAGGTAATGCATGCTGCAAACGGAAATCATTCTGTTCTGTGCCTTCATGTATATGGGACTTCTTTTTGCCATCGCCCATTACGGTGATAAGCGCGCCAAGATGGGGAGCAGCATCGTCAGCAATCCCTATATTTATGCACTTTCATTGGCCGTATATTGTACCGCCTGGACGTTTTACGGTAGCGTAGGACGGGCGGCCGATACCGGCACCGGTTTTTTGCCCATCTATATCGGACCGACCCTAATGGCTGCTCTGGGTTGGCTGGTCCTGCGCAAGATTATCCGCATCAGCAAGGTCAATCGCATCACTTCAATCGCCGATTTCATTGCCTCACGGTACGGAAAGAGCACCACCCTGGCCGGCGTGGTCACGATCATTGCCGTTCTCGGCATTATCCCCTATATTTCCGTTCAAATAAAGGCCATATCAACCACTTTCTTGCTTATCAATCAGTACCCGACGATCAGTATGCCGGCGGATTTCGCTGAAATTCCGATACTGAAGGACACCGCCTTTTTCGCGGCCTTATTGCTGGCGGTATTTACGGTTCTATTCGGCACCCGGCACCTGGAGGCTACCGAGCGGCATGAAGGATTGGTGGCGGCCATTGCTTTTGAATCCCTGGTAAAATTGATTGCTTTTCTTGCCGCAGGGCTGTTCGTAACCTACGGCCTGTACAACGGCCTGGGTGACCTGTTTGGTAAGGCCAGGGCGGTTCCGGAGATCAGCAGACTGTTTACCATCGAAATCGAGACCGGTGCTTATGTCAGTTGGTCTACTACCATTGTTTTGTCAATGATGGCATTTGTATTTCTGCCCCGGCAGTTTCAAGTGATTGTGGTCGAAAATGTGAATGAAGATCACCTGAAAAAGGCCATATGGCTGATCCCTTTGTACCTGTTGGCCATCAATATATTTGTTCTTCCTGTGGCTTTTGGTGGTTTGTTGCATTTTGTAGACGGTGGCATCGATGCCGACTATTTTGTCCTCACCTTGCCGATGGCCATGCATCAAGAGGGATTGGTGCTTCTGGTTTTCATTGGAGGGATTTCAGCTGCAACCGGAATGGTGATCGTTGAAACGATCGCCCTGTCCACAATGATATGCAACGATCTGGTCATGCCGGTACTCTTAAGGCTTCCATTCTCATCGCTTTCCCGGAAAAGCGATTTAAGCACCCTGCTCTTAGCCATTCGCCGCGGCAGTATCATCCTGGTATTGCTGCTGGGTTACTCCTATTTTCATTTCTTTGCTAAATATATGACCCTGGTTTCCATTGGGATGATATCTTTCGTTGCCGTGGCCCAGTTCGGCCCGGCCATTCTAGGCGGTATTTTCTGGAAGGAGGGAACCCGGGCCGGGGCTCTTTGCGGCTTAATCGCCGGCTTTTTAATCTGGATGTACGCCCTTTTACTGCCTTCGATTGCGCAGTCCGGAATACTGCCGATCAACCTGATAAATGAGGGGCCGTTTGGTATTGAAATACTCAAACCTTTAAATCTATTCGGATTTGATGCGGAAAACCTGGGTATCGACCCCTATGTGTATACGCTCTTTCTGAGTATG
>CAZWGD010000236.1:0-3890 GCA_964633235.1 uncultured Desulfobacteraceae bacterium
ATGGACAGCTCAGCCACCTCGTCCAGGAAGACGGTGCCTTCGTGGGCGGTCTCGAACAATCCCCTTTTATCCTGGACGGCACCGGTAAAGGACCCCTTTTTGTGCCCGAACAGCTCACTTTCCAGGAGTGCTTCCGGAATACCGCCGCAGTTGATTTCCACCAAGGGTTGCGCGTTCCGGTCGCTTTCGCTATGAATGGCCCTGGCGATCAGCTCTTTCCCCGTGCCGCTTTCGCCGGTGATCATGATGTTGGTCGTGGTCTTGGCCACCTGGCGGATCATACTGTAAATCTGCAGCATTCTGGGGCTATTGCCGATAATATTACCAAAGTGACAGGTGGCCTTGAGTTGGTCTTCTATGACCTCTTTCTCATGCTCCAGAGTTTTCAGCTCGAGGGCATCGGCGATGGTTTGCAGCAACTCTCCCGTGTTGAAAGGTTTGGGAACGAAATCATATGCCCCCTGGTTCATGGACTCAACCGCGGTTTCGGCAGTGACATAGGCCGAAATCATGATCACCACCGTGTTCGGGTAGAGCTGCTTGGCCCTCTGAAGCACTTCCAGGCCCGTGATGTCCCCCAAACGGATGTCGCAGAGGATCAGATCGAAGCGCTCCTTCTCCAATCGCAGAATGGCTCGGCGACCGTTTTCGGCGCAGATGACGCTATACCCTTTACGGCTCAACAGCAGTTCCAGGACTTCCCGCATACTGGGTTCGTCGTCAACAACCAAAATACGCGATGCTTGCTCCGTCATGGCATCTCTATTCTATTCTTCTTTTAGACAGGATTTACAGGATATTCAGGATAAATTCTAAATCCTGTTGATCCTGTAAATCCTGTCCAATTCTTTCCTTTGTCGATCCTGTCCAATTCCTAAGTTGTCCGCACAGAAAGTCGCTTGTTATGTCAGCGGAGCAGATTCCCCAGGCGGTCCCAGCGGACCCCGAAACTCGACCGGTCCCACGACCAATAAATGATAAAGGCCTTTCCCCTGACCGCCTTCAGATCCACATACCCCCAAAAGCGGCTGTCATGGCTGTTGTCCCGGTTGTCTCCCATGACGAAGAGCGAGTTTTCGGGCACGGTCACCGGGCCGAAATTGTCCCGGTAACCGAACTGCTTTGGTATCGTATGGGTATCCAGGTAAATGGCAAAATCCTGTTTTACAGGCTTTTTGTTCACAAAAAGCCGCTTGTCGCGGATCTCGACTTCATCTCCGGCAACCCCCACCACCCGTTTAATAAAATCCTTCTTGGGATCATCGGGGTATCGAAAAACGATAATGTCATCCCGCTGCGGGTCTTTGATGGGCACCAGCGTGGTCTGAACAACGGGAAGCTTGATGCCGTATATGAATTTGTTCACCAGAATGTGATCCCCTATCTGGAGGGTCTCTTTCATGGAGCCCGAAGGGATTTTAAAGGCTTGGACCACGAATGTCCTGATGAACAGGGCTAAAACGACGGCTACGAGAACCGCCTCGATATTTTCCCTTAGACGGCCCTTTTTCTTTACCCCTTGATCATCAGTTTTTAAGGCTGATTTTGATTTCAATGTATGCTTTTCACCTTTCACAAAAGGTAGATCAGGCGCAGGGCAACATTAGCCATGATGCCTGCGGCCACGTCATCCATTACCACGCCTGCCCCGCCGGAAATACTTCGGTCCACATATCCCACGGGAAAGGGTTTGAATATATCCAGTATCCTGAAAAGGACAAACCCGGATGCCACCGTAAACACGTCGAACGGCAGCCCGAACAGAGCCACCATGATCCCTGCAATCTCATCGATGACAATGCAGCCGGGATCCTTCTTTTTGAGCATACTTTCCGCCTGCCGGGCGACGACCGCGGAAAAAAGGATAAACAGTAAGGTAATAACTGCCGCGGCCCCTAATTCGAGTTTGGAAAGAAAAAGGCAGAGCGGAAGTCCCGCCAGGGTCCCGAACGTACCGGGAGCCGTCGGTATTTTACCTACAGAACAGCCGGTCGCCAAAAACAACACGGCCTTTTTCTTAATATTCATAACCCGCCACCACGGAGGTTGTCATGCTGAGCCCCATCCTCTACGTTTGAGACGTTCCCCCTGGTTTCGTTCCGCAGATTTCCGTTGCGCGATAATCCTTCCGGCCGCCGACGGTTTCTTACATGCCTTTCACTATGCCCCGACTTACCATTTGTCAATAACCTGATACGCACCTGTCGAGTGCAGATTGATCATCTCAAGGACCAGGTCACCCAGTCTCACCATATCAGTCACCCGGACCGATTCTCGAACTGTATGGACATCGCGCATACCCGTACCGAGAACCCCGGTAACCAGGCCGTGGGCAAAGAAGACGTTGGCATCCGCCCCACCACCAGTCTTTTTGATCTTCATTTCCATCCCCAGGTTGGCGGCGGCCTTTTGGGCCAGCACCACCACCGGGTGATCATTCGGTATCCGTGTGGCCGCGAAGTCCCTTTTGATATCGAAATCCACCTTGGGAAGCCTCTCCTCCCCGAGGGTGGCCCGATAGTTGTCCATGGTATGGGTAAAGGTGTTTATCATATCATCGGTATAGCGATTGAGTTTTTCTTCGTCATGGCTGCGGACTTCACCCCTGACCGTGACCAGGCTGGGAACGATATTGGTGGCTTTGCCGCCCTCAATCATCCCGATATTGCAGGTGGTATCCCGGTCAATGCGCCCCAGGGTCAGCTTGGAAATAGCCATTGAGGCCGCGTGGATGGCACTGATCCCCTTTTCCGGGGAAGCCCCGGAATGGGCGTCCCTGCCGTGAACCCTGGCTTCGATACGGTTGGCGGCCGGTGCGTGGGTAATAATGCCCTGGGTATCGGTGGCATCCAGGGCGTAGCCGAATCTCGACTGCAGCAGACTCAAGTCTAACTGTTTGGCCCCCAGGAGCCCGATCTCCTCGCAAACCGTAAAAACCAGCTCGATGGGCGCATGGGGCAGGTTGTTCTCCTTTATCACACGCATGACTTCGATCATCACGGCGATGGCGCTTTTATCGTCGGCGCCCAGGATGGTTTCTCCCCGGCTGGTAAAAACACCGTCTTTCAAAACGGCTCTAACACCCGTTCCCGGTTTTACCGTGTCCATGTGCGCATTCAGCAACATGGCGGGTACATTTATATCGCCCCGAAACCGGGCGATTAGGTTTCCAGTATCGGCGCCGATCTTTTCACCGGCATCGTCCACAACCGTTTCCGCACCCAACGTTTCCAAGATGCCCGCAATTTCCGCACAGAGGTGACCCTCCCCTTTTGACTCGCTGTCAATCTCCACTAACGCCCGAAATGTCTCGGCCAACCGGTTATGATTGATCATGTTTTCCATTCCTGAAACTAAAAGGGGTTATGCGGAACCGCCTCACCGGCATCAACCGGCATCAAAAGGAAACATATCCGCTGATCATTTGCAGACCACATACCCTCTTGTTATGAAATTTCCCGTCAGTGACAATGTGAACCATAGCTAATGTCATTTTTTTTATTTCCAGTCAAGTATTTGCCGTGCATCGAACGATTAATTCAGTCGATCCAGGCCGTAAAGAGTGATAAGTATGGATCCATGATGGTGGTTAAGGCCCATTTGGAAGCATAATCAGATGTTGTCGCTTTTACATCCCACAGGAAAGGGGTTTGTTTCCTCTTGACAATAAAATCATTTCGATGATAATTATTCAGTTTTTATTTTTTCAGAATGCTGCAAGTCTCTGGCGTAGCGGCATGTCTTTTTCGGAGGCATTTGAAGTCAAATATATCATTGGGTGCCTGCAGAGGCGGCATATTAGATGTTATCAAACTTAAATACTTGCAAACTTGATATATCTACCTAACTTATAAACCAAATTTAAACCTGTTTCAAACCGGGCGCTCCAC
>CAZWGD010000236.1:3900-4288 GCA_964633235.1 uncultured Desulfobacteraceae bacterium
GGTATCGGCAAATGCCGGATATGCCCTAATGTGAAGCCCCACATCCTTGCTCTGGAGACACCTTCAGGGCTATACATCCAAGGGGAGGTTATATGCGTAGATACGAAACATTCGTGATTCTGGATCCGGATCTCACGGAGGACAAACGGGGGTCCCTATGCGAACGCCTGCAGGACAAAATCGATGAAAAACGTGGACTGCTGGTGGAAAGGGACGAATGGGGCTTCCGCAAGCTGGCCTATGAAGTTAAGAAAAAAGACCGCGGGCATTATGTTCGATTCGATTACTGCGGCAGCAGCGAACTGGTGAACGAGTTGGAGCGCATCATCAGGATCAACGACGGCTTCCTTAAATACATGACCGTCCTGCTTGACAGGGATATCGATAT
>CAZWGD010000237.1:0-4286 GCA_964633235.1 uncultured Desulfobacteraceae bacterium
ATCGCATGGGGGATTTTTACGAGATGTTTTTCGAAGATGCCGAAATCGCCTCACGCGCTCTGGAAATTGCCTTAACCTCCCGAAATAAAAAGGATCAAAACCCAATTCCCATGTGCGGTGTGCCTTACCGCGCCGTCAAGGGTTACATCGCCAGGATGCTTGACCAGGGATTCAAGGTGGCCATCTGCGACCAGATTGAAGCGGCCGGCGCCTCAAAAGGGCTGGTTAAACGGGACGTGGTGCGCGTCATCACCCCCGGTATGATCATTGAAGACGAGCTTCTGGACGCCGGCTCAAACAACTACATCCTGGCCGTGGCCCATCATGAAGGCGTCTTCGGCCTGAGCTATCTCGATATTTCCACGGCCGCCTTCAGGCTCACCCAAGCCGACGACATCGGCCCCCTTATCGATGAAATCCGGCGTATCGCACCCCGTGAGCTTTTATTGCGTCACTCGGATAAAGTGGATCCGTTGTTCCGATCCCTGGAGGGGATGCTCCCGGAAAAATCGGTCACCTATACGGACGACAACCATTTTGATTACGGCCCCGGGCGCAAGCGGCTGCTAGGTCTGTTTAAAACCCTGAGCCTGGAGGGGTTCGGGTGCGAGGGATTAAAGGCCGCCGTCGGGTGTGCGGGAGCCCTGGTCTATTATCTCGGAGAAACCCAGAAACAGGCCATCGAGCACATCAACGGCCTGGAGACCTATTATCTGGGCAACCATCTTGCCGTCGATGATACCACCTTTAGAAACCTGGAAATTCTTGAAGGTATAAAATCGGGGAAACGATCGGGGACCCTGGTCGACATCCTGGATAAGACCGTCACCGCCCCGGGGAGACGACTGTTTGCACAGTGGCTGAAATACCCCTTGATTGATCCGGGCGAGATTGAAATGCGCCTGGACGCCCTTGAGGAGGCTGTAAAAAACCATCAGGCCGCCACCATACGGGACGCCCTGAAATCGGTTCACGACATGGAACGTCTCAACAGCAAGATCGCCATGGGCCATGCCACGGCACGGGACTTGACGGCCTTGAAAAGTTCACTTTTCAGGCTGCCCGACATCCATAAACAGTTGTCGGATTTTAAGACCCCGCTGTTTGTGCTGACCCAGAATTTAGACGGCCTTGGAGAGCTTGCCCAGGCCATCCATGCTGCCATTCGTGAGGACAGCCCACCTACGGTCCACGAGGGTGGGATGATTCGTCAGGGGTACAGCCATGCACTGGATGAACTTATTCAGATCAGCCGCGACGGTAAAAGCTGGCTGGCCCGATTGGAATCGGAACAGAAGGCGGCCACGGGTATCAACTCTCTCAAGGTACGGTTCAATAAGGTTTTTGGATACTATATCGAAATTTCCAAAGCTCACCAAAAAGCCGTTCCCGATCACTATATCCGCAAGCAGACCCTGGTAAACGCGGAACGGTACATCACCGGAGAATTAAAGGATTTTGAAGCCAAGGTGCTGGACGCGGAAGACCGACGGATCAAGCTCGAGTATGAATTGTTCCAGGAGGTACGGGAACGGGTGATCGCCCAAAACCACGCCATACTGAAGATCGCCCGTTTTCTGGCACGGTTGGACTGCCTTTTGGCTCTGGCCCATGTGGCCGTTCAAAACGGCTACGTACGTCCGGATCTCAACACGGACGGCCGGATCGTGATCGAAGAGGGCAGGCACCCGGTTGTTGAAAAGATGATCAGTGGAGAGCGATTCGTACCCAACAGTATCTGCCTGGACGATGTCGAAAATCAGATATTGATTATCACCGGTCCGAACATGGCGGGTAAATCAACGATTTTACGGCAGGTGGCCCTGCTTGTGTTCATGACCCATCTGGGATCGTTCATTCCCGCCAAACAAGCCTCAATAAGCATCACCGACCGCATTTACAGCCGCGTGGGAGCATTGGACAACCTGTCCAGCGGCCAGAGCACCTTTATGGTGGAGATGGAGGAAACCGCCAATATCTTAAACAGCGCCACCCAAAGAAGCCTGGTCATTCTGGATGAAATCGGCCGGGGCACCAGTACTTACGACGGCTTCAGCATTGCCTGGGCCGTGGCGGACTATCTGCATGACGTGAACGGTCGGGGGGTTAAGACGCTTTTCGCCACCCATTACCACGAATTGACGGAACTGGAAAAGACCAAGACCAGGATTAAAAACTTTAATATTGCCGTGAAAGAGTGGAATGACGAGATTATTTTCTTACGAAAGCTGGTAAAAGGCGGTACAAACCGCAGCTATGGAATTCAGGTGGCCCGGTTAGCGGGTATTCCCGAAAAAGTGATTTCCCATGCCAATCAGATTCTTTTTGAGATCGAAACCGGTGCCCATGATGTGCGCAAGCTTTCAACCATTAGGAGGGGCAGCGATAAACCCCGCCGGACGCATGTACAGATGAGCCTGTTCCAGAAACCGGGAGACGTGGTTGTCGAGCGCCTAAAGCGCCTGAAAATCGAGGAGTTCACTCCCTTGGAGGCCTTGAATTATTTGAATGATCTCAAAGAAACCGCTGTAAAGGGCATGCAAAATTAACACTGTCGAACGATTGGTTGATTATACACACAATGAAGCCCAATAGACTCACCTTGATGCTTGCCGCCCTGATCGGGCTGCTTTACCTTTTAGGGTCCCTTGAGGCGTCCGCAGCCACCGCTCGCCAAAAGTACGGTTTGGCTGAAAGGGCATACAATCGACTGATGGGAAGCGCCGAGAGACAGAAATACCGGGATCAGTGGGTTAGCTGTATCGAGAAGTTTCAGGAGGTATATCGCCATGCGCCGTCAGGCCCCTGGGCCGCCGCGGGATTGTTCAGAAGTGGAAGCCTGTACTGGGCGCTTTATCAAAAGTCGCTGAGAACTTCGGATAAGCAGGAGGCCCGGGACCTCCTCAACCGCATCGTTAAGCGCTTTCCAAAAAGCTCTTATGCCAAAAAGGCCAGAGCGGTTTTGATAGAAATCGCCGGAAACGAAACCCGTCCGCGGACCGTCGCAGCGGAGCGTGTCGTATCCAAGAAAAGAAACGCCAAGCAGGTATTGAAACATGTGGATAACGGCCTGGTGAAGACGGCTGCGATAGGGACCCTTAACGGTGTTTGTACCATTACAGGGTTGCCAATTATACCCGGATTGTCATTGATGCGGATCAAAAAACCGCCTTTACCCATCGCCTGCTCAAAAAAGACCCCTCTATCAATAAGCCCCAGCGCCTCTATATCGATCTGCAAAACAGCCGCTTGGCCAAGGAAACCCGCAAGGAAATACCCATTAATGATAATCTGCTCATTGACGCACGGGCGGGGCAGCATACCTTCGATTTGGTGAGGGTCGTGGCAGATATCAAGTCCTTTAAAACCTATAAAATCTTTTCCCTGAAAGATCCCTTCAGGATTGTGGTCGATGTATGGGGCAATACGCCCACCCACAGCACCGCAGGCGGTCGGTCGGAGAAGCCCCGCTCCGGGGGGGGGAAAATAGGCAAAGGCGCCTTGGCCAAACAATTGGCCCTGGGTGTGAAACGCATCGTCATCGACCCCGGTCACGGGGGTAAAGATTATGGCGCTCCCGGGTATTTCAAACGGGTGCATGAAAAAAATCTATCCCTTAAAATCGCCAAAACCCTGGCTGGAAAGATACGCGAACAGCTCCAATGTGAAGTGTACATGACCCGCAGGACCGACCGGTACCTCACCCTCGAGGAGCGGACAGCCTTTGCCAATACAAAAAACGCTGATTTGTTCGTTTCCATACACACCAATTCCGCCCGGGACAGACGGGCCTACGGCATCGAAACCTACTTTTTGAACCTGGCTACGGATGAAGAGTCTATCCGTGTAGCTGCCAGGGAAAATGCCACCTCCCGGAAAAACATCAGTGACTTACAAACCATTCTGAATGATCTGATGCAGCACGCCAAAATAAACGAATCAAGCCGACTGGCCACCCATGTGCAGTCGTCCCTGTGCGGTCACCTGGAAAAAAAATACAGGTGTCAAGCAAGCCCCGTTTTATGTGCTTCTGGGGGCCCGCATGCCCGCGATTCTCATAGAGACCTCCTTTATCAGCAATCCCCGGGAGTGCAAACGGCTGGTTGACGAAAAATATCAAAATAATTTGTGCGATGCCATCATTAAGGGTATAAAAAAATATATTCATGCTACCACTCCCACATGATTTATCAGAGATTGTCCCGGAGTGTATCAATGAAAAAGCAGAATGGCCCGATGTCGAATGGCTATTGACTTGCGTAATTTGTCCGGGTATGCTATGAAAC
>CAZWGD010000238.1:0-4260 GCA_964633235.1 uncultured Desulfobacteraceae bacterium
GCACACAGCTGATGACACCGGATGGCCCGCTTCCGCTGCAGGCCCGCCTGGCGGCCAATAATTTGCAGGAAGCCTATGAGGTGTTTCCCCGGACCATGGAGTTGGCGCTTAACGAGATGATGGAACGGCTTCAGGAGATGAAAAAGCAACAAGAGGCGGAAAACAGCGACCAGGAATCCAGGATCATTATGCCCGGACGATAATTCCGCTTTCCCGGATGTATGAAAGGAATCTATGCAGCCGTCATAAAAGCAGCGATAAGGTGAAAATGGTCGTATTGCCCAGCCCGTGTATCAGGATCGGCACCAGAAGATTTCGTTCCGTCTCGAAGGCGACGGCAAAAACAATCCCCCCCACCAGCTGAGTTACCGGTACGGCAACGGTTGGCGCATGGGCCGCCATAAACAGGAGCGAACTCATCGATATGGCCACCGTTTTGCCCCATCGCCGGAAGAAACCATAGACCAGGCCGCGGAAAAAGATCTCTTCCCCGACGGCCGCCACCACGCCGGCGACTATATAGTACTGGACCAATTGGCTCCCCCGGGTCGGCAGGTCAACATGGATGAACTTGAAGGGGTCATGCCCACAGATAGATACCAGTACGAACCCCATGCTGCAAATCACCCCGCAAACGGCAAACCAAACCATCCCCCGCTGTAGTCCTTGGAGCAGGCCCGAGCGTTGCAGACCTACACTGGAAATACCCGACGTTGTCGCAGATATGACCCAAAACATCGCCAGGATTCCCAGCAGGCGGATGATACCGGTACCCAGCAGTGGATTCATTGCGCTTATCGCCATGAGGCGGTTGCCTCCCCATTCCAGGAAAACCAGCAGGGCCGCCGAGACGGCTACAGGGGTCAGCGGGATTGGTTTTGGCGCCAGCCGAGGGCCTTCAGAGCCTTGTAAGCGTACCATTGAACGTACCAGTGGGATGAAGTGGTTGCCATGTGCATGATGCTTGGTATCATCCTTTCCTTCCCCCGTCGACCCAACGCATCGAGGGTCATACAAACCACGTTGGGGTGAGGGTCCTGAAGAAGTCTTAGTAGCGTGTTCAGGGTTTCCGGATGGTTGCCGGCGCCCAAGGCTCTTGCCAGCCAATACCTTTCAGGGACATATTGGCTGGTGGCCATGCTTATGTGGGTTTGAAACCCGGCAATGTCCATTCCCCGTTGATAGGCTGTTTTTAGCCCCGCCACCCTGAAGTGGCGGTTGGGGCTTTTCAACGCGCCACCCAGAGCCTGGGGTGAAACCGACGGCGGTGAAGCGGTGGTAAACAGAAGCAGGCCGCCGCAACCGAGAAGAAAGCAGAGCAGTACGGCTGCATATGAGGAGGTCCTGTCACTCAAAAAGAATGAGCCTAAGAGGGCCGCCAGAGTGTAGATGGTGATATATATGGCCGACGGAAACCCGAGCAATAGACCAAAAAAGACCATCCGGCGAAGGAAGGCATGGGTGTCCACGGCTGCTGAAAAGCTGTTCAAGTGACGGTCGAGCCTGGTTGGATCGTCAGCAAAAGTGTCACGGTGGACGGTCGTTACCCTGTTATGGTCATGGAGAAAAGTCCAAGCTTTTTGCGAGGCGGCAATCTGTAGATCGGGGGAAGTATACCCCTCTATCATCAGATAATCCCGGTCGGCAAGATGCTTTTCCAGGGATCTTGAGAGGGCATCCTTCCCCCCGTGGAGCCACCCGCAGGTCTTGATCGATTTTGAGGCGAGCGGTTTGATAGCTTCCGCCGCATAGAGCGTGTAAGTGTAGTAGAAATCATTCACGGCTTTGCCGGGGGAATTGGTCAACAGCACACGGTCCCGGAACTGGGTGAAAAAACCGGCATTGAATTGGGGCCACCAGACAGCCGCCAGCAAGAGGATTGGGACCAGATGGCCTAGCCGCCCTGGATGTTCGGTATGGAAAGGCTTTTTAGCCATGCTTCGCGATACGGTTATGAATACCGCGGCAGGGACCGTCAGGAAGCAGAGACTTCCCGCCGGATTAATCCCTCCGGCATTTACCGCCACAAGGGCCGCGGCCCACAGGACGATTCCAAGGCCTAAAACGTATTTATTCCCTAAAAAATAGCCATGCCAGCACCATGCCGTGATTATGGTCAGGATAGATAGAGCGGCCCCGATGGTGGTGGTATAAAAAAGTCCGCCCCAAAAGGCCGTTTTTACTGACAGAAGGCTTTCCATGACCAGACTGTTAGGAACGGGTAGATATCCGGCGCCCTCCACGGCCTGCATGGATTGATAGAGTGCTTTATTTGAAAAATAGACATGGCAGGTAAAAACGGCCTGTGTTGTTGCTAAGCCCGTGACAAGCCCCCTGAAGGGGATAAACCGATGTTGCGGTCGGTTCGTTATGTTCAGCGAAGCCGTCTTTTCCAAAAACATTATCCGGGGATCTATAGTTCATTTCTTGAGCGGTGTCAAAACCTGCGGTGGATACAAATGCCATATTCGTTTTGCTATTGACAAATTAAAAACACATTTTATTATTTGGTGGTCGGGAAGGTAGGTATACGATTTTGTTTATTTTATGGTAGACCAAATCCCCCATCTGGTCGGCTCCGGATGAGGGATTTTTTTATGGACGCTTAAGCTTAGGGTCGCGGCGTTCAGGAAAAACAGGGTTTTGACGATGAGAAAAGAAACCACCAAAGTTAGGAATATCGGCATCAGCGCGCATATCGATTCGGGGAAAACAACCCTGACAGAGCGTATTCTTTATTATACCAACCGCATTCATACCATCCATGATGTCAAGGGCAAAGACGGCGTGGGGGCCACCATGGACTCCATGGAACTCGAAAAGGAGCGCGGGATTACCATCGCCTCGGCCGCTACTTACTGCCAGTGGCGGGGTCATGACATCAATATCATCGATACGCCGGGACACGTAGACTTTACCATTGAGGTGGAACGGTCCCTGAGGGTGCTGGACGGCGCCGTCCTGGTACTATGTTCCGTGGGTGGCGTGCAATCCCAATCCATTACCGTGGATCAGCAGATGAAACGCTACAAGACTCCCTGTCTGGCATTTATCAATAAGCTTGACCGAAGCGGGGCAAACCCATTTCGGGTTATTCGTCAGCTAAGGGAGAAACTAGGGCACAACGCCGTTGCCCTGCAGGTTCCTATCGGGCTTGAGACTGATTTCAGCGGCGTAGTTGACCTGATCAGCATGCAAGCAATCTATTTCGACGGTGATAACGGTGAAAAGGTTCGCATCGAGGCCATTCCTGCAGATCTGTCGGCCGAGGCAGAGGAAAAAAGGGAGGCTTTGATCGATGCCGTCAGCTTGTTTTCCGATGAACTCATGGAAGCGGCCCTTGAAGAGCGGGTAACCGAAAGCCTCCTGATCGACGCTGTCCGCAGAGGGACCCTTGCCCGGGAAATTACCCCGGTCATGATGGGCTCGGCATATAAAAATAAGGGTATTCAACCCCTGCTTGATGGCGTCGCCGACTTATTGCCATGCCCCAAGGACGTGACCAACGAGGCGTATGACCTGGAGACCGGCCAGGAAATGGTAACCATTGACACAGATCCGGAAAAACCGGTGGTAGCCCTGGCATTTAAGCTGGAAGACGGGCAGTACGGTCAGCTTACCTATATCCGGGTTTACCAGGGGACCCTTAAGAAGGGGAGCCAGATACTCAATGTGCGGGACGGCCGCAAGGTAAAGGTCGGTCGGCTGGTGCGTATGCATGCCGATCAAATGGAGGACATAGACGCCATCCCGGCCGGTTTCATCGGTGCCCTGTTCGGAGTTGAATGCGCCTCCGGGGATACCTTTGTAACGCCGGGTGTTTCCCTTACCATGACCTCCATGTTCGTCCCGGATCCGGTGATATCCCTGGCGATCTTTCCCAAGGACAACAAATCCCAGATCAATATGGCCAAAGCCCTGAACCGTTTTACCAAAGAAGATCCCACCTTCAAGACCTATTCTAATGAAGAGACCAAAGAAACCATTATTCAAGGAATGGGGGAACTCCATCTAGAGGTATACGTGGAGCGCATGCGACGGGAGTACAGCACCGAGGTGACCGTCGGGATGCCCCAGGTGGCCTATCGGGAAACCATTACCCGCAAAGCGGCATTTAACTATACCCACAAAAAGCAGACCGGCGGCGCCGGGCAATTCGGCCGGGTGGAGGGATACCTGGAACCCACCTCCGATGATGATTTCATCTTTGAAAACCGGATCCGGGGTGGCGCTATCCCCACCCAATTTATTCCGGCCTGT
>CAZWGD010000239.1:0-4236 GCA_964633235.1 uncultured Desulfobacteraceae bacterium
CAGCCTGAACGAGGGGGGGCCGCCCCAGGACCATACCTTTCATTTCCTGGTCAAGGACATTGAAGAGCAGCGGCTTCATCACGAACAGATGGCCCAGGCCGACAAACTGGCCTCAATCGGGCAGCTCTCATCAGGTATTGCCCATGAAATCAACAATCCCCTGGGAATTATTCAGGGCTATACCCAGCTTTTAATGCGTAGTACCGCCCATGACACCGCCCAGTTCGAGGATCTTAAAACCATTGAGAAGCATGTCAAACACTGCAAGTCCATTGTCGAAAACCTGCTCAATTTTTCCCGCCCATCGGAAACCGACGATTCATTTGTACTCTTGGATGAAATGATCACCGAACAACTGGAGTTTGTACAACATCACGCCGATATGAACAACATCCAGGTACGCACGGATTTTGACCCGGAGGTTCCGCCCATTTTGATGGACGAAAAGAAGATCCGCCAGGTGCTGATGAACCTGATCATGAACGCCAGACATGCGGTAGGAAATCGGGGAAGCATCCGTCTGAGCACCGGATATAACCCGCATACCCGCAAAGCGGTTATTCGTGTTTTCGATACGGGTCACGGCATTGAAAAAAAACATGTGCCCAAGATTTTCGATCCCTTTTTTACCACCAAACCCACTGCCGAGGGAACCGGTCTGGGGCTCTCGGTAAGCTACGGTATTGTAAAAAGCCATGGAGGGGATATCTTTGTTCGCAGCACACCTGGCAAAGGTACCAGCTTTACGGTGGTACTCCCCGTCAATCGTACCCAAAAAGGCCTTATGCAATGAAACCTACGATTCTGGTGGTTGACGACGAAAAGGATATGCGTCAGCTACTTAAACGCAGTCTTGAACCCGATCTAAACTGCCGGGTCGATACCGCCGCTTCCGGTGAAATCGGTTTGCAGATGCTCTCAAAGCAGCCCTTTGATCTGGTACTGGCCGACATCCGCATGCAGGCCATGGACGGCCTGGAACTGCTGGAATTGATTAAACGGGCCAATCCGGACCAAACGGTGGTGATGATCACCGGTTATGGCGGCATTGAAATGGCTGTCAAAGCCATGAAACGGGGGGCCTATGATTTCATCACCAAGCCCTTTGATCATGAGGCGTTGCTGATACGCCTGGAAAAAGCTCTGGAAAGAAGCAGTTTGATCAGCGAAAACCTGAGGCTTCAGCGGGCCTGCGGTGACGATGACCACCTGTTCCACGGTATGGTGGGTAAAAGCGACAAGATGCAGCGGGTTTTTAAAACCATTGAAACTGTAGCCAAAACCGATCTGACCGTTCTGATCACCGGTGAATCGGGCACAGGCAAGGACATGGCCGCCCGTGCCATTCATCGGTTGAGCAACCGCCCCCAGGGGCCCTTCATCCCGGTAAACTGCTCGACCGTGCCGGAAAACATTCTCGAAAGTGAATTGTTCGGCTATCAGAGAGGGGCCTTTACCCATGCCACTCAAAACAAGACCGGTCTGTTCAGGGAGGCGCACTCCGGCACCATCTTCCTGGATGAAATTGGTGATATAGCCCCCAGCATCCAGACCAAGCTGCTGCGTGTTCTCCAGGAAAAGGAGATCAAGCCTCTGGGCTCCAACAAATCCATCCATGTGGATGTGCGCATCATCGCCTCCACCAATCAGCCCCTCAAAGAAAAAATCAGCAGGGGAGACTTCAGGGAGGATTTTTTCTACCGTCTCAACGTATTGCCTGTTGAAATGCCCGCCCTGCGCGAGCGTGTCAGCGACATTCCCCTCCTGGCCGGTTTTCTGTTGCAGAAGCACTGCGCCAAGCTCAAACAGCCGAGAACGACCCTCTCTCAGGAGTTAATAGAAATTTTCAAAAAACGACGCTGGAAGGGCAATATACGCGAGATGGAAAATATCATTATCCAGGGCATTCTTTATTCAACGGATTCTCCCATCGGTCCGGAAGTGGTGGGATTGTCGCCGGAAGAAGGCACCCAGGGGATGATGACTCTTGATATCAACGACCTTCCCTACAAGGATGCCAAGGAGGAAACCCTGAAACAGTTTAACGCCCACTTTATCGGAAACCTGTTGTCACAATCACACGGCAACGTTACCCAGGCCGCCCGCGCCTGCGGTCTCGAACGGCAGGCGCTTCAACAGGTCATGCGGCGCTACGGCATCAGTGCCGATCCATATCGAAATTAGTCTCGGCACCCTATCGAGTTCCCATATACGGGGATTCCTCAGAGGTCGTCCAAGCAGGAGAAGCACTTTGGTAACATCGACCCCAAATGAAGAGCGATACAGGGTGGTGCCAAACATGTGCGGGCTCGACGCAGCGCTGTGCGGTATGATCTACAGCACGTCTTTCACCACCTGGCACAATAGCCTGCCGCCGTTGCTGGATGCGGCCGGATTGACGGAGCGTCTTCCGCTTAAGCAAACCATAATGATCAAACCAAACCTGCTGGGCAACCTGAGACCACCGCTGACAACACCGGTAGCGCTCATTGGCGTCCTGGTGGACTATTTACGGGAAAAGATATCAAATCCCATCATCATCGCGGAGGGATGCGGGGACATAGATTGCAGCACGATGACGTTGTTTTATGAACTCGGTTACAACCGCATGGCGGCCCAAAAAGGAGTTCAACTGATCGATTTGAACGATGAGCCCTGCCGCAAACGGACACACCCCTCCTATGATCGATGGCCGGAGCTATTTCTACCGGAAATCAGCGACGACTGTTTTCTGATTTCGGTTCCAGTGTTGAAAGCCCACACCTTGGCGGATGTCACCCTGACCATGAAAAACATGATGGGGCTCGTACCGCCGGACCATTACCGCAGTGGTGATTCCTGGAAAAAGTCGGCCTTCCATTCCGACCTCCACCATGCCATAGCCGATCTCAACCGCTACCGCACACCCGACTTCACGATTCTGGACGCCACCATCGGCATGGCCGAATCCCATATCGGCGGAAGGACTTGTGAACCGGTGGTCAACATGCTAGCCGCAGGATATGACCCCGTGGCCATGGACAGCTACGGCGCCCGCCTGCTTAAAAAGGATTGGCATACGATCGGTCATATTGCCGAGGTTCACAATGAACTGGGCGTGGCGGAACCTCTGCGGGAAATCCGGGTATCCTGTTAAACCCTTGGGGTAGACAATAACATCCCAGTCCGGGCCGGCCTGGTGACGGCCCCAGAGAGAATGACGAGACCCTGCTTTGCATGTACCGCTTATCGGGGACGGCCAGTGATCACAAAAAGGTGGAGTTCCCGGGGGCCATGGGCGCCGTGAACCATTTCCGCCTCAATATCGGCGGTTTTGCTGGGTCCGGAAATGAAGGTCAGGCAGTTGGTGAGTCCCCGCCTGCTGACGCCGGGTTCGTGCTCTAGCAGGACATAGAGTTCATTTAAATCAGCAATGATCTGTTCAGAGTGTATAACGGCAATATGAATGCCGGGCAAGAGGGAGACGCTCCGGGCCCGGCCCGGCCGGGTCTTCATCACCAGAGTGGCGGAATCGGCTACGCAATAGTCTGCCGAAGTGACACCGATAAAAGCCTCGGCAACCTGCCGGCGCATGCGCTCACGCCCCTCGGCCTCTGTTTCGATATCCCTAAAATCGGTTTCACTGAGCGGGATGCCCATGGGATTCAGGGTTTCCGCCAGCTTCAACCGCTCAATCAGCGGATGCCGCCAGACCACGATTTGTTTATCTTGCCCCCATTCGGGTTTTTTCTGCCGCGCGATCCCGGCCACCGCTTTAGCCACCGCGGATACATCTCTCTGGGCGGTGACATGCATGTTGATTGGTTTGGCCGCCGCCCTCAATTGATCCAGAAGCGCCTGCCGCTGTTCGACACCGCGGTTTTGAATTCTCTTTAGTACGCCTCTAACGGTTTCCGGGGATCGTCCGGGAAATAGTTGCCCAAACCGCCGATGTTCACCCGGATGTATGTTCAGCGCACGCTTTATCCTGCCGAGGAATGCCTGTTGGTTGTCCGGATTCATTTAGCGTACTTTCTCTCCCACAGGGATTTAAAGCTTTCAGCGGCCAGCGGCTGTAAATCCCGGCTGGTGGTCCAGCCTTGTAAGGGGGGCGGCAGTCGGCGGACCATACCCTTTTTCATAGGCAGAAATTTTTGCCCCAGGCGGGCCAGATACAGTGACCGGTCGTAGCGTCGGCGGCTCGAAATGATGTGGGACCAAACCGTCATCAAGCCTTTCTCCATCCCACTCCCAGGG
>CAZWGD010000240.1:0-4216 GCA_964633235.1 uncultured Desulfobacteraceae bacterium
GCCATCCTTTTCGAGAAATATCTCGGGACCCAGGCTGTTGATGATATGAACCCCCTCCTCAAAAGCCTCCTCGATCTCATAGTCCCAGGCCGGCATTTCGTCCCGCTTTTCAAGGCAGACCAGGAAGACCTCTCGGGCCCCTTTGCGAAGGGCGGTCAAGGCCACGTCCACGGCCACGTTCCCGCCGCCCACCACGATCACTTTTTTTGCCAGTGAAACCCCGTTTCCAAGGGCAACATCCCTTAAGAAATCCACCCCCTTGAGGACGCCCGGGAGATCCTCCCCTTCCACGTTTAGTGTTCGGCTCAAATGGAGACCGGTCCCTAAAAAGACGGCCTCAAATGCCTTGTCTTTGAGATCCTGGAAGGATATCTCCTCCCCGAAGGTCACACCGGTCTTTATCTCAACACCCATCTTCTCAATGACGTTGATTTCCGCCGCCAGGATATCGCGAGGCATTCTATAGGCCGGGATACCGACCGCCATCATGCCGCCCGCCACGGGGAGTTTTTCAAAAACCGTGACCTGGTAACCCCTTTTTCTCAGAAAATAGGCCGCGGAAAGCCCTGCCGGTCCGGCCCCGATTACGGCCACTTTTTCCTCACGGGTTTCAGCGGCTTCAGGGATATACGGATCCTCCTGGGAAAGGTCGAGGTCAGCCAGGAAACGGTGGAGATACTGGATGCTCACAGGCTCATCTGCATCGCCTCGGGTGCAGATCCCCTCGCAGGGATGGTGACAGACACGGCCGCATATGGCGGGAAAGGGGTGGGCCTCTTTGAACAACTCCAATCCTTCCCGGTATTTGCCTTCGCGGATCAAGGCCACAAAGCCCTGGGCGCTCACATGGGCCGGACAGGCCGCCTTGCACGGGGCCGTCCCCCTTTTGGAAATGGCATAGGCCCCCGGCATGGCCTGGGCATACTCCTTGTAAACCGCCTTTCTGAGAGAGAGGCCCTCGTTATATCCGTCTTCTGTTTCTATGGGACAGACCTTGGTACACTCCCCGCAGCTGGTACACTTGGACAGGTCGATATAGCGGGGGTGCTGGATAACGCGGGCCCGGAAATCGCCTTCTTCCCCGTCAAGTTCGAGGAGTTCTGTGGTGGTGAGCAGTTCGATGTTCAGGTGCCGGCCGACCTCGACCAGTTTGGGCGAGATCACTCACATGGCACAGTCGTTGGTTGGAAATGTCTTATCCAGTTCGGACATGAGCCCGCCGATGGCCGGCTCCTTTTCCACCAGGTACACATAATAGCCCGATTCGGCTAAATCCAGCGCGGACTGCATCCCGGCAATTCCGCTCCCGATGACCATAACGCTGCCGCTTTTGTCTGCCGTCATGACAAAACCTCTATCCTCTTTAAGGGGTTACCGATAAATACAGCTATCCTTTATAAACAAAAGTAAAACCGCATAATACACGGATGAAAAGATATGTAAATGAAATTTTACGTTCCTTGAGATACTGGGTTCACGGTTCACGGTTCAGGGTTCAGGGTTTCCGCCTGCGGCGGATTCACGGTTCAAGGTTCACGGTTCACGGTTCCCGCCTGCGGCGGATTCAGGTTTCAGAGGTTCTTGTGTGTTGAAATTGCGATGCCCGGCACATGCCGTCATTGATTGAACCCTGAACCCTGAACCTTAAACCGTGAACCTTAAACCTAAACCCGACATCCAACTATCCAGACGCATCCAAACCCGCCATTTCCCGGACAACACGGGCCATGGCCGACACGTCTTCATCGCCGAAGCCCCGACCGATCAGGCCGGATTCTATTTGCGCCACCAGGGCCGATACGGGCAGGCTGACACCCAGGTCGCGGGCGGCCTCCAGGGCGATTTTCAGGTCCTTGGCATGCAGCCGCACCCGAAAACCGAGGGGATAGTCATTATTGACCATAAATGCGGCGCGGTTATCCAGCACCCAGGAACCGGCGGCGCCGCCGGCAATGGCCTCGACCACCTTTTCCATATCCAGGCCGGCCTTCAATCCCAGGGTCATCCCTTCGGCCACGCCCAGGTACGTAGCGGCGATCACTACCTGGTTTATGGCCTTGGTGACCTGACCCGCCCCGATGGAGCCCACGTGGGTAATGGTCTTCCCCATGGTCTCCAGCACCGGCAGTACCTTTTTGACGTCCCGGGGGTCACCGCCAACCATGATGGCCAGGGTGCCCTTGACGGCCCCTTCGGAGCCGCCGGAGACCGGCGCATCGATCATGCGCAGCCCCTTTTCCGCCAGGCTTGCGGCCATGCGTCGGGTGGCGGCAGGGTTGATGGTGGACATATCCACGATGATCGCCCCCTGTTCGGCCCCCTCGATAATCCCGTTGCGGCCTAAGACCACCGCCTCCACGTCCGGTGTGTCGCTCACACAGATAACCACCACATCGGCACCGCGGGCCGCTTCGGCAGGCGTGGCCGCCCGGGCCGCTCCCAGGTCGGCCACCGGTTTCTCCCTGTCGCGATGCCGGTTGTGAACGGTGACCTCATATCCGGCCCGCCGGATGTTCATTGCCATGGGGGCGCCCATGGTGCCCATGCCGATAAATGCAATTTGCATGATCATATCTCCTTCTTTATGCGCCATTACGGATCGCGGTTAATAGTGCCGGATTGGCTCCAGTATGCGCTGCTCGATACCAAAAGCGCGCAGGCAATTGAAAGATCGAGGGCGCCGACGATACAAAGCAGGCTGAAATTCCCCTGGGCGGCGTGGGATAAAAAGATCCCGGTAGGTATGATCAGTCCCAGAAAGACCAGCATACCGGGTTTGAAGAACTGCCAAAGGCGTGGTTGGGCTAGACCACTGATCCTGTGAATATTCCGGGTGCAATTTTTATGAAACAACAACCTCCCCTTTACCCAGCCGATGGAAAGCCCTAAAACCACGGCAACATAGCTCCATGTCGATTGCGGGTCGATGCGGTGTGCCTGAAGGATTAAGGATCCGCCCTTTAATAGTAAAACGATTCCACCCGCATACCATACTACGGCGGAAATATTGATGAGACTGCGCTGTGACATCCGTACCCCACGGAGCCTTTCATTTTATTATTTTACACTGTCCGATAATTACTGATATCAAATGAGACCAAAAATGAAAATACGGCAATGGTGATGATTTCGTAAAAACCCACGAAATTAGACCTGCATGAAATAAGCATAAAAAAGGAGAAAAGAGTTGCCTTTTATATCCCGACTTCCTATAAAAAACCAAAAAATCAGTGCGTTAAAGGCAATTTAAGCGAATAGATCATCATCAATAGTTGCCGATAGGCTTTGCGCACAATTGAATAGAAAATCAATGGTTGGAGGCGGTTATGCTGGCGGTCGTAAAAGATCCATCCAAAGTGGGCTTTGAACTGGATGACGTCCCGATTCCGGAGTTCAGTCCTTGGGAAGTATTGATCAAAGTCAAAGCGGTGGGCATTTGCGGCAGTGATCTGCGTATCTACAAGGCCTGCGATACGACCAAAAGACGTAAATATATCCCGGGACATGAAGTTGCCGGTGAGGTTGTGGATTGGGGTGAGAAGGTGCACGGTTTTAGCCGGGGAGACCGTGTGGCCACCGAGATTTGTATCGGTTGCGCCATTTGCCCGTATTGTAAGAAAGGATTGGTCAATCTGTGCAACAACCTCAATGAGCTCGGTATCACCATGAACGGGGGCATGGCGGAATATATGGCCATTCCGGCGCGAAACGTTCACTATATCCCCAAGAATCTCACCTACGAGGAGGCGACATTCGGCGACCCCCTAGCCTGCAGTATCCGCGGTCTGGAGTTGGCCGGAATTGAACCCGGCCGTTGGATTGCGATTCTGGGTCCCGGGGCCATCGGATTGCTGGCGATGCAGGTTGCCAAGAAGATCCGTCGCGCCAAGGTGATCGTCACTGGGACCAAAGACAACCGCCTGGCGCTGGCCCGAAAATTCGGTGCTGATCACACCTTCAACATCCATGCGGCGGATCTCATCCAGGAGATCGTCCAGATTTCCGACGGGGGTGTGGCCTATACCTTCGAAGCCGCCGGCGTACCTGAGGCCCTACAGCAGGCTATCGATGTTACCCGCAAAAACGGATCGATCGTGATCATGACAGTGCATAAAAAAATTGAGATAGATATGGAAGCGGTGATCCGTGATGAGCTTACCCTGCACGGGTCCATCTGCTACAACTACAAAGAGTTCGATCAGGCCATCAGTTTATT
>CAZWGD010000241.1:0-4215 GCA_964633235.1 uncultured Desulfobacteraceae bacterium
CAAAAACCCCCTGGCAGGCCTTGGGTTCCTCCAGGGGGTTTTCAAGAATTTCAAGGCTGCCATGAAACTGTATAACCGGCACATGAATTCATTTGCTTTTGACATCATGTCCCTGGACAAAGACCCCGGTTTTGTCAATCGAACGGCCAAGGCCTATGTCCAATCGGGCAAGTATGGGGTTGTTGCCTCTGTATTTCTGGATCCGGTGCAGGGCATCGATGTTACCCTGCATCGGGGGGTCGATTTTTCAGCCCCCGTCCCCAAATTCGGAATCATTGATACCTTGACCCGGACCCATGGGTGTTTTGGAGACTATATCCAGGCTGTTTCGGCCCAGGGCGAGATCTTCGGCCGTATGGATGGAAAGGGGGTTTTTCTATACGCTACACGAGGGGCCGAAGCGCATGTCACTACCTTGCTTAAGAGAAACCGGGTAAGCGTTCATGACATCGAGCTTCTCATTGAACATCAGGCCAACTTTGCCATGATCCCGATGACGGTCCATCAGTTGTTGGCCCCGACTTCCCGGAATGGAGATGAGGTCAAGGCCATGGTAAAAGACTTTGTGGCCGGCAAAATGATCACCAACATCCACACCCGAGGCAATTGTTCGGTGGTGTGTATGCAGCGCCTGCCCTACGACCTGCAACGTGATGTCCTTAAGGAAGATATGATCCAAGGATATGCAATCAATGCGAATTTAGAGGCCCTTAAAAAAGCCGAACTCATTTTAAATGACTCTGTGGGGTCCGGAATGACCCGCAGCTCATTTCTACAACACCGAGGCACTTCTTGAAATGGTACCTGTTCACGGGGCTGGAATGACTAATGAGCACTAAACCACCGGCTGGTAAGCGTTCACAAGGACCCGCAGATGCAAGGCACCGGTCACGCAGGCGTACCGTCGTACTTCAAGTGCCCGGTAACCCAGCAGATGCGGCTCCTTGTGAACGCTTACTTGAAATGAGATTTCCGCCGGCGGCATATGCCACACCCATTCGGAAAAAAAATACCTGAAACCGGATCAAGCATATTTGTCTATTCCGCCCGATTATGGTAGGGTGCAGCCGAATCCTTTTCAGGGGTTTCACCCTTTTGGGGATTTCATTAGATAAGGAGGTTTGGATGAAAAAATACGGCTCTATGGTCTTGGCACCTATCTTGGCCCTTTTGCTACTTTACGGATGCGGTTCCGTAAAAAAGGTGCGCATCGGCTCGTTCACCGTAATCTCAACGCGAAACGTGATGGTGGGTAAACTGACTCACGCGGAGCCGAAAGTCAAAGCCCGGGGCGTGGAAGGAGTTTACCTGGTAAGTGAAGAGGAGTTTGAAACCCAAGGGCAGGCGGGAATCAATGCCGCCGTGGAAAACGCGGTCAATAAAGCCGCCGGTGACATGATGATCAACTGCATTGTTTATCGAATAGTCCAAGGTTCAAAAAGGGGCTACCTGGTCCAGGGAGATGTCATTGAAACCCTGAAGGACAGCTACTAGCCAAGCCTCGACTCTACCGCGAACCCTTTCCAAGAACTACAGGCTTTCAGAAAATATTTTGGTAAGGCAAGCAGGAGCTTACCTGAGAAAGGCGTACCGTTCGTACGTTGTCGAGGGGAGGCCACTGATAATGCAGTCCAAAAATCTTTTCTGAAAGACGATAATGATCGGCCACAGGAGTATGCCATGCACATTAACGCCCTTTTCCGTTATCCCGTGGGGTTGATGATCGTCTGCGGTTTTTTTTTCCTTACCGGATGCGCCGGGATGCACACCATCAAGCTAGATACCAATCCAACCGGTGCCAAGGTTATTCTGGATGGAAAATCCCAAAGTGATACCCCCAGCCGTATTTCCGTAAAGAAAGACGGCAAAGCACACTACCTGTTCCTGAAAAAAACCGGCTGCCGGGAGCTTCGCCGGATATTTCGCAACAACGACTACCCTAAAGAACTGTTGCTGGACCTGGATTGCGACTTGAGGGATGCCGACGAAGCCGCCCGCCTGGCGGCTGAAAGGGCCAAACAGGAGGCCCTGGAAAGGCAAAAAGCCCTGGAAGAAGAGCGTTTGGAGGCCCAGCGCCGCCAACAGAAGATGAAGACTGGTGACCTGTCAGACCCGCGAACCCGGTTCCTCAATGAGGATGTTTATTTTGACTATGACTCCTCGTCGATCACCACCGATGCATTTGACGTGCTGCAGGCCAAAGCCGATTGGCTCAGAGAGAATCCCCGCGTCATCGTTGTCCTTCAGGGTCATACAGATGAACGCGGAACGGTTACCTATAACCTGGCCTTGGGGGACCGTCGCGCCCAGAGTGTGCGGAATTTTCTCATGGAACTCGGTATCTCCGGCCAGCGCCTGAATACCGTCAGCTACGGGGAAGAGTTCCCCGCCAATTCCGAGCATCATGAAAGCGCTTGGGCCCAAAACCGCCGGGTTCATGTCGATATCCAATCGGAATGAACCCTTTCCCTGCGCTCATCACGCCTATTTGAAGCCCTATGAGTGCATTTCACACGGGGGAAAATACCAGAAAGGCGCTCCATCCGGAGACCACGAGAAGACCAAGCCAATCCCCTGGAGATGCCGATAGCCTTACAGGTGTACGTGCCTCATGATACCCGCGGGCTTCCATGGCCGCGGCAAGATTTTCCGCCGTATGGAAAACGCGTCTTAAAACGGGCAGGGAGAATCTGGTCAACCGATAAACTGGATTCCTGCGGTTTTCAATGCAGCGTGCCTTTTGGCTGTCGGCCACAGCAGCCCCTTGGTTGAAAATGACCGGAATAAAGCGCAGTATCAGGCTTGCCATGGTGCCGATACGCCTTTCGGGAATAAACGGAATGGGGGCCAGATACCACTGGATGGCGGCCTTCAGCTCCATGGGACGGGTGGTCAGGGGCAAAAAAAGGGATACCAGCACGATCAGCAAGAGCCGCCAGAAAATCACGATCCCGCCTACTACCCCGTCTCCAGTTACGGCCGTGCCCCCGAACTGAAAAGAAACCGCACCCGGAGCTGTGTTGGAGGGTGCCAGCCAGCGGGCGGCAACCATAAGCAAAAAAAGGATCGCCAAATATCGGAGCACACCGGCCATTGATCTCAGGGACACCTTGGCTGATTGCAGAAGAATCAGGACCAAAATGGTGGAAACAGCCAGGGCCAAAGGCCGTGCCCCTGTGCAGGAGAGGCTGATGATGATCAAAAACCCCAGCTTGAAACGCGCGTCTACCCGGTGAAGCAGAGATGTGCCGGGCCGATATATCCAGGGAGCTATTCCAGCCATGACCTCACCTCCCGGCCCATGCGGACGGCGCAGGGTGCACGCACGTCAAAGGCCTCCATATGGGTCATGATCTCCCCTGGAAGGCCATCCATGGCAATCCTGCCGTCCTGCATGATCATGAGCCGGTCGGCATGGAAAATCACCTTTTCGATATCATGGGTGGCAATCAGGACGGTGTGCCCCTTTGCGTGCAAGGTCAACACCAGGGTTAGCACCTGACGTACGCCCGAATAATCCAGACTGGAGAAGGGCTCGTCCAGAACCACTATTTTCGGTCTCATGGCCAGAATTCCGGCGATGGATAGCCGCCGCTTTTCGCCACCGGAAAGCAGATGAGGCTGTTTTTGGGCCGCATGGAGCAGCCCCACCGCCGCTAGGGCGGCCTCCACGCGGGAGTCGATTTCGGCCCGCTTCAGGCCCAGGTTTTCCGGACCGAAGGCCGTATCGGCCCATACGGTTTCGCCGACGATCTGACTGTCGGCATCCTGGAATACCATCCCAACCACCTGCCTGGCCCGCAGCAAATTCCGGGAGACCGAAACGCCGTCTACCCTTACAGATCCGCTGTCCGGGAGCAACAGGCCATTCAAATGCTTTAGCAGGGTGGTCTTCCCCACCCCGTTTTTTCCGCACAGCACGACAAACGTGCCCACGGGTATGCAGACACTCAGGTCAACTATCCCCGGGGTACCGTCGGGGAAGGTGTATCTGAGGTTTTCGATTTCAATGCTGTTCATGGTCCCCGCATGACGGGGCGCAGTGCCCTGGCAACCGGTATGGCGGCGGCTATCTTCAGGGCATCCCCCAAAAGAAACGGCGCCATTCCGACGACCCACGTTTTTGACCAGCTCATATCGGTGAGAAACTTCAGCCAGGCGACCCCTAATGTATACATCACCGCCGAGGCGCACACCATGGCAACCAAATCGTAA
>CAZWGD010000242.1:0-4199 GCA_964633235.1 uncultured Desulfobacteraceae bacterium
ATATGGCCTCGGGGCACCATACGCTCCTGGATATCGATGTCCAGGGTACCAGTAAGCTGCTGAAGCGCTACCCCACCGCCGTTACCGTATTTATCATGCCGCCGTCCCTGGATGTTTTGGAAGTGAGATTGAGAGACCGGGCAAGCGAGGATGAAGAAGTCATTGCCCAGCGGCTTGCCGAAGCAAGAAATGAGCTCCGGTACAAGGATCATTACCGTCATGTGGTTATTAACGACAGGCTTTCCCGCGCGGCCAGCCAACTTGTGGACCTCATCAGCGGCTATGGCTGCTGAAAGCCATCCGCGGCCGGCCAGGACCTGAAATTGGAGATCCTATACGGCACACATCCGGTTAGGGAGGCGATTAGGGCCGGTAGACGGCGCCTGGCCGGGGTTCATGTCGCCCGGGGGAAAAGGGGGAAAAAGCAGGCCCTAATCGTACGTCTGGCTGAAGAGCGTGGGATTCCCCTGAAAAGCACCCCGGTTTCCCAAATGAATGCCATGGCCAAAACCCATGAACACCAGGGGGTTTGCGCCGTGGTATCGTCGTTTCCATTGACGCCTCTCACCTGGATGATAAACTCTCCCGGACGCACCAACGGGGATCTGCTGCTGTTGCTGCTGGATAACCTGGTGGATCCCCATAACCTTGGGGCCTTGGTGAGAACGGCTGTCTGTGTGGGTGTGCACGGCATTATCATTACCAAGGATCGGTCAGCCAGTCCTACGCCGGCTGTATCCAAGGCCTCGGCGGGGGCCCTGGAGCATGCCGCCTTGGCACGGGTAACCAATCTGACAGCAACCATTAAAACGCTCAAAAAGAAGGGGATATGGGTGGCGGGAATGCATCATAGCGCCTCGGCCTCCGTCTATGCTACTGATTTAACCGGTCCCTTGGCCATTATTATCGGAGGGGAGGGAAGGGGAATTCGGCCCCTGGTAAGGGCTCATTGCGATCTGTTGGTCCACATTCCCCTACGGGGTGCCGTCGATTCCCTGAACGCTTCGGTCGCCGGAGCGGTGGCCCTGTACGAGGTGCTGCGTCAACGCCTGCCGGCGGCTTCTCAATGAGCCTATGGATAACGCCGCATTTCGGCCAAATAAAAAGCCTTTATCCCACATCCTAGAGGGATGGCGCGGCCTCTGCCGGTCCTGGGGTGACGCCATTTTCCCGCTGCAGTGCTCGGCGTGCGGAACCCTATTTCAACGAACATCCGGGGAAGGGGTCTTCAGGATACGATGGAACCCGCCGGCGGCCAAAACGGCATCGGGGCCATCTGCTGATCCTCCCCTGGATACCGCTTCAGCCTTTGCCGTGCAAATGACTCCCTACCTGTGCCCTGCATGCATCACCGCTTTCATACCCATTGAATCTCCCCTGTGCACCCGGTGCGGAGGTATGTTCAAAAGCCGGAAAGGAGTGGATCATGTTTGCGGACGATGCCTTGACACCCGAAGAAGATTCGGGATGGCCAGGGCGGTGGGGCTCTACGACAAAGCCTGCATGGATGTCATCCATGCCTTGAAATACAAGGGCCGGGAGCGGCTGGCACGGCCCTTAAGCCTTCTGCTGCTGGCCGCTCTTCACCGGTTTTGGCCCGTTGAAAGCATTGACCTGGTGGTTCCCGTCCCCCTGCATATCAGAAAATTACGACAACGGGGATTCAACCAGTCGTTTCTCCTGGTCAAGCCATGGCCGGCTATAGCGGAGGAGATGCCTGCCGGCACTCCTTCACCGCCCGTCGATGACCATATCCTATGCCGACAGCGCTGGACAGAGCCTCAAACGGGTTTGAGACGACGTGACCGGATGATAAATATCCGGGATGCCTTCGGGGTAAGATATCCCCAACGGGTGCGTGGAAAAAAGGTGCTTCTGGTGGATGACGTGTTTACTACAGGGTCAACCGTGGAAGAGTGTGCCAGGGTCCTGTTGAAGGCCGGTGCATCCCGCGTGGATGTCCTGACCCTGGCCAGGGCGGCCTAAAAGGAATCGGCCCGCCCCTGCCGGCCCGCCTTTTTCTCTGAATGCGTTTGCCTGGATGCCCGGCAGCCTTGGGCAACTCCCCGGACACTTCCCGGAGAGATATCGGTAAACAGGGTCCGGCGGCTCAACTGCCCCCGGCATGCCCCCCAAACCCGAAATCGCGTCTGGCCGTGGAAATGGTAATGGTGAAGCCGGCCACTACATCCAGGAGGGTGATCAGGGTGATGATGAAAAAAGTCGAATTTCCGCATTGATCCAGGACGATAAATTCCAGCAGGCAGATGATGAACAGCCCCATGGAAAGGCCATGTTCAATGATCGAGGCGGTAGAGGTGCGGGTCGATTTAAAGATTTCGATATACAGAAAAATAACCGCCAGGCTCAACAGGAGTTCATTTGCCGACATGGACCATTGTGCTCCCGAGATCAGGGTCAAGGTCCACAGGTTGGCATTTACGCTTTCCCCTCCGCTGAAAGCCAGCACATTATAGGCCACAACAATATACAAAAGTGTGGGAATTGCCTTCAAAATTCTCATCTGCGTACCTCCCTAAAATGAATCATTACCAAGTTATTTTTTGACAAAGCTTACCGCTTTTGATAGATGTGGAACAGTAATCCAGGCTAGACGAAGGCCATTTAAGATATTGTCTTTTTAAGACTGCTTCTCAGGAATATACCTGAGAAAACCGAAAAACGAAAGGAGGAAACCATGGTTGGAAAACGATTGCTTTTTTTGGTCCTGATTGCCTTTCTTTTTACCGGTGTTGCCCTGGCTGCATCACCAAAAACGGGCGGCACCCTGGTATTCGGCCGGGGTGGTGACAGTGTCGGTCTGGATCCGGCCTACGAGACCGACGGCAATTCTTTTTTGGTGTGCGACAATATTTATGAAGCCCTGGTGGCCTATGCCGATGAAAGCACGGCCCTTGAACCGGGACTCGCGGAATCATGGGAGATTTCAGCCGACGGAAAGAAATATACCTTTCACTTGAGAAAGGGCGTTTTATTTCATGACGGCACCCCGTTCAACGCCGATGCCGTGGTATTTTCAATCGGCCGCATGATGAAGGACCGCAAGGTGACATTTGTCGGCAAGGGATGGGATATTCCCGCTCAGGAGCGCCCGCCGGAATACTGGGTATCCATGGAGATGGATGATACCATCGGCAGTATTGAAGCCGTGGATGATTACACCGTGGTGTTCAACCTGAAGCGCGTCGAGGCCCCTTTTCTGGCGAATATGGGCATGGATTTCGCCGATATCATCAGCCCCACCGCTTTTTTAAAGAACCCCAAAGAATTTTTGCGCAATCCTGTGGGGACGGGGCCTTATAAGTTCGTTCAATGGATAAAAGATGATCGGATTGTTTTAGAAAAGAACGCACAGTACTGGGACAAACGCGGCGGCCCCTATCTGGACAAGGTTGTGTTCCGCGCCATTCCGGAAAACTCCGTTCGTTTTCTAGAGCTGAAAACAGGCAATATTCACATCTGCCAATTCCCCAATCCGGCGGATATCGACCTGGCCCGCAAAGATCCCAATCTCAAGCTTCCCACCCAACCGGGCATGAATATCGGCTATCTCAGCTTCAACCATACCAAGGAACCCTGGAAGAGCAACCTCAATCTGCGTAAAGCGATTGCTCATGCCATCAACCGCAAGGCCATTGTGGACAATATTTACCAGGGTATGGGAGAGGTCGCTAAAAACCCCATTCCGCCGACCATGTGGGGTTACAATACGGCGGTCCCGGGATATAAATATGACCCCGAACTGGCCAAGCAGTACCTGGCCAAGGCCGGATTTCCGGAGGGTGAGGGCCTAGGTGAAATTACCCTGTGGTCCATGCCGGTTCCCAGGCCCTACAACCCGGAAGGGCAGAAGATCGGCGTCGCCATGGCCGCAGATCTGAAAAAGATCGGGATTACCGCCAGAATCGTAAGCTACGATTGGGGAACTTATCTCAAACGTCAACGCGAGCAGCCGGAAGACATGGACCTGTTTCAGTTGGGATGGACCGGCGACAACGGCGATCCGGATAATTTCCTGGCCGTTCTGTTTGACGGGCTGGCATCTTCCTCGATCAGGACCCAGTGGCATAGTGAGGCCTATCACAACTATATGGTCCAGGGAAAACAGACCGTGGGCGAGGCCAAGCGGACCAAGGTCTACGAAGATGCCCTGCAGCTTTTGTATGACGAATGTCCGG
>CAZWGD010000243.1:0-4176 GCA_964633235.1 uncultured Desulfobacteraceae bacterium
CCCCAGTATCTTGGAAAAGGATTGGGTGATGGTGACCCGTTTAGGATTATCAAATTCGGTTCGGGCCAGTTCCCACAAGGTGGTGATCCGTTTGCCGTCGTAGCGCAACTCCCGATACGGCTGATCCTCCAGGATCGGAAGGTCAAATTCTTCGGCCACTTCGATAATGGCACGGCGGCGGGCCAGATCCATGGTTCGGCCGCTGGGATTCTGAAACTCCGGAATCAGATATAAAAATTTAACAGGTTTATTTTCCTTCAAGAGCCGGTCAAGGGTCTCCCGCAACAGGTCGGGAATCATACCATGTTCATCCATTTCAACACCGATCATTCTGGCACCACACGCTTCCATGGCCGCAAGAGATCCTGGAAATCCCGGGGCCTCACAGACGATGATATCGCCGGGATCGATCAAGGTCCGGGTAAAATAGTAGATACCGTTGGTGGAGCCCACGGTAATCATGATCTCTTCATCCGAAAGTTGGGGTATCCCCTCAAACTCCCTGATGGCATCCTTAAGGACCTTATCCCCATCACTGGCGCCGTATTGGAGGGCCTCGTCCCCCTCCTCACGGATGACCTGGGAAAAGAGGTTGGCCAGAAGCTCTCTGGGAAAAGATTCCGGGCTCGGCAGGCCACCGGCAAATGAAATCATCCCCGGAATACCTGTGGTAACCTTTAAGATATCCCTGATAAAGGAGTGTTTCATTGAAATGGTTGCTTTTGAATATTGTTGTTCTAGGGGTACGATCATCTGAGGCCTCCCTTTTTCAAAATAGGGGGTATTAAAACCACAATTAAAAATAATAAGCAACTTCTATTTGAAAAAAGTCGTCGTCCCGTAGGCTGTAAAGAAGATCGAAATCAGGCTGGTTGGAAAAGATATAAGAATTAATGATAAGTTTCCAGTTGTCGCCAAACCTGTGACTTGCTTCCACTGTGGTGAGACGCGCCGAGGTTTCCACATCTTCAATGACCCCTATCAGGGCTTCGGTACCGGCGATGTCATTGAAAGCGACCCGTACACCCATTGCCATTTCGTTCTGAAAAGCTGTGGTGGCTTCCTCACCCCGCTCGTCACCCATATATTCAGCTAATATTCCGACATCCGCAGGTGTGCCGAAAACACCGCTGAAAGTGTATTCAAAACCAAAGGCGTCTGAAAAATAGTCATCATCACCCTGGCCTGTTCGATAAATCGACTCCAGCTTCCACAGCCATCCTCCTGTTATAAGCTGAAGATCCAGGCCGGTCTGATTTATCTGCTCATAATAGGGGATCAGTACGAGATTTCCGGAGCTATTAAAACCAGGAACCAATGCCGGTTCACGACCCGTGCCACTGAAGTGGGATAAACCGATCTCCCAGTCCCCTAGGGTATGGCTGTACCTTCCGGCGATATCGATATGGTTCTCCTTGTCGTCATTCTCGTATGTGGCACTGTCCGTGTCCGCTTCTACTTGGGAGCGCAGACGTCCGTCAGATCCAGGGAACGTACGCTCTCGGAAGTAAGGTAGAAGGAACAGGTCGATGGTTCCCCAATCTGCAGGTAAGGAGAATGCTATCATGGGCTGGCCGAGCTTTTCCTCGCCATCGACGCCTTCCACCAGATCGGTCTGGTTTATGATGTCCACCAGGTGCACAAACTCCGTCACTCCCCAGAATACTTTTCCAATCCCGGCGCGAAGCTCCCATGGGTCACCGAGCCACAGGTAATTCATTTCACGTACATCAAAATGGCTCCGCTCGGCGTCGGCACTGTCGAGTCTGGCGAAAGGAACAAAGGTAAAACTGGCACCGTTCTCCCACCCATGGTAATATTCCGCTTGAATAGCGAGGGACGCATTGTTTTCTTCTTGTTCGGGAAACAGCGGATCATTGAAGAAAAACCTGCCTTCCGCCGCGATGTTTCCGGACAGCTCATGGGCACTGGCCACGGATCCATTGACCGCACCGAAGATGAAAAGCAGAATCGTAGCGACAAGTATTGTTTTCATTTGATCCTTTTTAGGCTGTTCTTGTTGAAATCACGGTCTTTAAGCCCAACACCAAACTTGTAGTTCGAGTTTTCCAGCCTGGTACTTTTCCCGTTTTGATGGTTGACCATGTTCATCTTGTCAGGGCGCCAGAACCTGTCGTTGTATTTCTGATAGCCCTTAAAGGTCAGGGTCTTTAAAAGAGATTTCTTGCGGTCGTAGTAGTCGACTTTGAATGTGCGATACTCGGTCTTATCGATCCAGATTACCTGGCGTGTATATCCTGAATTCTTCTTGTCAACAGGATAACGCTCGATGATATAACATTTCTGACCATCATACATTTCATCGCGGATCCATTTGTAAGTGTATTTCTCCACTTCCTGGCTTGAGATGTCCTCATAGGCGAATTCACTGCCCATAAACGAGCCCGATTTGTTGCGTGAGCTTATTCTCTTTACCCTTTTCAAGGCCGGCAAGTAAAGCCACTGGTCGTCATCCCCCTTTTTGTGGCTGAATGTTAGAAAAGCCGTTCCCTTCACATCCCTGGGATTATCAAATATTGACAGGCTCTTATCGCCGTCATCTTTCACCTCAAGGGTCCGACCACGGATTTTACGGATGCTTTCCTGGCCATGCCGGTTCCTGAGAATCATCAGCATATCAGAGGTGGAGTCTCCAAAACCTTCATCCTGCCTATCGGCTTCCTTTGCGATGGCAAGACCCTTTTCCTCAGGTGTCTCGGCCGGAGCCGTCAGAGGAAACAGGAGCAAGGACAGGCATACCATCAAACTTAGTATTTGTTGTTTCATGAGTCTTTGCCTCCATTTTCAATAATAGCGTTGGCAGAAATAAAAAATCCAGTGCCAATGCCAGTGTTATGGTGATTGCCATCATGAGACCCATGTCGGCATTCATCTTGAACCCGGAAAAAGTGAGAAGAAGAAAACCGGTCACCAAGGCGGCGGTGGTCACCCACATGGCGGTGCCCACGGTATTAAAGGAGTATCGGATGGCGCCGTAAGGATCCATATCGTATTCTCGACGGGCGCGAAGGTACTTGCTTAAAAAGTGCACTGTGTCATCCACGACAATTCCAAGGGTCAAGGAAGCAATCACCGAAAGACCCAATCCTACCCGGCCCACCAGAATACCCCAAACGCCAAAGGCCATGAAAGCCGGTGCCAGATTCGGGATAAGGCTCAGAAGGCCGAGTTTGAAGCTGCGTAAAGCAAATATCAGGATGCCCGAAATCACCACCAGCGCTCCGAAAGAAGCGCTGAGCATGCTTTTAATATTTCTTTCGGAAATATGTGCCCAAATAATCGACAAACCGGAACCGTAAGTGAACATTTCCTTGGGCGCATTGGAATTCAACCACTCCCTTGCTTTTGTGTCCATTTCTCGAAGCTCCTTTGCCGATATATCCTTTAAGGTAACGGTCATGCGGGTTGCCGATTTATCGACGTTGATCTGGTTATTGAGATCAAGGCCAAAGGGAAGCGACATCTCATAAAGGAGCAGGTATTGGGCGGCCAGATCGCGCTGCACCGGAAGTCGATAAAAGGCTTCATCGTCTCCATGCATGTTTTTGTTGAGACGTTTCATCGTCTCGGTGATCGTGTCCACATGGACAACCTTTGGTTGTTTACGGTACCAGTTCGTAAACGCTTCTACCGTAGCCAGATATTCCGGATTGTTGATACCGCCGGTTTCGCCGGATTCCAGAGAGTATTCGATGACATCCAGACCCGTCAGGTTTTCCGTTGTAAAGTCACTGGCCCTGCGGACATCAAAGCTTTCATCGAAATATTTAATAAAGTTATCGTTCAGCTCTATACCAAAGGTTCCTGCCGCCAGCACCGCGATGACAACCAGGGTGCCTGCGAAGACGCCTTTGCGTGATTTGATTACAAAATCCGCAAATCGGCCGCTTGCCGGACGAAAGGCCTCGTCTGCCTTTGGTTTTATTCTTACAGGCAAAACGGCCATCAGGGCGGGTAAAAACACCACCGAATAAAGAAAGGCCGCCATCACACCCATGGATACAATATTACCCAAATCACGAAAAGGCGGCGCATCTGAAAAGTTCATGGTTAAAAAGCCGATGGCGGTGGTGGCACTGGTAAGAAAAACCGGCAATAGATTCACCCGGATGGACTCTGTGATCGCCTCGTGCTTGGTCTTTCCCATGTACATCT
>CAZWGD010000244.1:0-4138 GCA_964633235.1 uncultured Desulfobacteraceae bacterium
CTTGCCGATCAGCCGGGGTCCGAATCCCAGGGAAAATTTTTCCACACCGACGCCGCACAATCTGGCCACGATAAAATGACCGAACTCGTGGGCAAAGATAAGGACACCCAGGACAACGATGAATGCGAAGATATTTGTGCTCATAATACCGTCAATTGATGATCATACCCGCTGGAACTTCGCGGGCACCGTGATGGTGAAAATTTGAATGCATATGCTCATACGCCGTTTGATGCCGCAATCTCTTTCCCAACCCATTCTCTGGCCCAGCGGTCAGCCGCCATTATCTGGGAAAGGGTGGGGCTATCCACCACCCCATGATCGTCCAGGGCGGTTTTTATCAACCGGGGAATGTGAACAAACCGAATACGTCCCTGGAGAAAGGCCTGTACGGCGACTTCGTTGGCGGCGTTCAATACGGCCGGCAGGGTCCCTCCCCGTGAAGCGGCTCTGAACGCCAACCCTAGACATGGAAATTTTTCAAGATCCGGTTTTTCAAAGGTTAATCGTCCCAGGTGAACAAAGTCAGGGGGCGGCTGTTGAATCGGCATGCGTTCCGGGCAGGAGAGGGCATAGGCAATGGCCCCCTTCATATCGGGGATTCCCAGTTGGGCGATAACCGATCCGTCGGTAAATCCCACCATGGAGTGTACAATACTCTGGGGATGGATAATCACCTCGATGGCCTCGAGGGGCAGATTAAATAGCCGGCTGGCCTCTATGACTTCGAGCCCTTTGTTCATCAGGGTGGCGGAATCAATGGTGATTTTAGCCCCCATTTTCCAATTGGGATGATGCAGCGCATCCTGGACGGTTATGCTGCCAAAATCATCACCGGGCCTGGTCCTGAACGGTCCCCCTGAGCCGGTGAGAAAAATATTTTGAACATCCGCCCTACGGCTTCCGGCCATACACTGATAAATGGCGCTATGCTCGCTGTCGATGGGCAGAATTTCAATCCCCTTTTCAGCGGCCCGGGCCATGACAATCTCACCGGCCATCACCAGGGTTTCCTTGTTGGCCAGGGCGATAGTTTTGCCGGCGTCAATAGCCGCAAGTGTGGGGGCCAGGCCGGCGGCGCCGACCATGGCGCCGACCACAATATCCGTTTGCGGACGGGTCGCGGCTGCACAGTAGGCTGTTTCTCCGTACAATACCTCCACCCGGGTTCGGGGGGGCAACAGACCGGCTAATGCCCGGGCGCGCTGTTCGTCGATCACCACCACCGTTTGCGGTTTAAAGGCCATGATTTGATCCGCCAACAGGCGCGTATTCTTCCCGGCGGCCAGGGCCTGCACGCCAAAACGGTCTGCATGCATTTCAACGATTTTGAGCACATTGCATCCGATTGAACCCGTGGATCCCAGTATGGAAAGTTGTTTTTTCATTTTATGCGGACGCCATAAGAACGGTTGCCTTAAATATATATGCCACCGGAGCGGCAAACAGCAGGGCATCAATGCGATCCAGTATCCCCCCGTGTCCGGGGAGAATGATACCCGAATCTTTGATGCCGCCGGATCTTTTTAATACAGACTCAAAGAGATCTCCCACCTGCCCGGCCATACCGGCAGCAAGAAACATGGCAATACACCACCACCAGGGTAGAAATGGCAGAAAAAAGTGTTTAATCAGGGAACCCACCAGAAGATTGGCGGCCAAACCGCCGCATGAGCCTATAACCGTTTTCTTCGGACTTACCCATGAGCAGAGTTTTAACTTTCCAAAATACTTGCCAGCGTAGTATGCCCCGGTATCACCGGCAAAAACCACCCCGAGGAGCAAGAATATCCAGATGACGCCGTTGCTTCCCTGGCGTAGAAAAACAAGAAACGCCAGCAGCAGGGGGATGTACAGTATGCCCTGTAACTGTTTGGCGACAACTGCGGGCGCACCGCTATCCAATCTGAAAAGAAACAAAGCGATAAAGCCCGAGGCGATCAGGTTGACGACCACAACCATCAGCATTAATTCGGGTGCACGGATGTGGGCGGCCCATATGAGAATGGGCCCACTGATATAGCCCAAGATGGATAAGGGCAGATGGTTGCGGATTTCGGTCCCATGGTGAACGATACGTACGTATTCCCAGAGGGCCATAAGGCATACCACGGCGATCAATAGGGAAAATAGCCCCGCGGATGCCTTTAAAATGAAGAGAAACAAGATCGGGGCGGCGATAATCGCGGTTATCCAGCGTTGTAGTTGCATAATACCACAAGACAGGGTCTGTTAAGCCGGGTTTACTTGACCGAATCTACGGTCCCTCAGCTGATAATCCTTAATGATATCCAAATACTCTTGGCGACTGAAGTCCGGCCATAGCGTCCGGGTGACAGAGATTTCCGCATAGGCGATTTGCCACAACAGGAGATTGCTGATGCGCATTTCACCGCTGGTTCTGATCAAGAGGTCCGGATCCGGGATGCCCCTGGTGTAGAGATGATCGGCAACCAGTTGGTCGGTTATTTGATCCGGCCGGACCTCACCGGCCCGAACCTTGGCGGCGATTAGCTTTACCATCCTGACAATCTCTTCACGGCTGCCGTAGCTTAGGGCAATTATAAGGCGCATACCGTCATTGGCGGACGAGAGAGTGGTTACTTCCTTCAAGGTCTCTTGAATCGTTTCCGGCAGTCGGTGAGTTTGTCCGATGGTGGTCAGGCGGATATTGTTGTTGATCAGTTCCTCTCTCTCTGAGTCAAGGAATTTTTTGAGCAGGTTCATCAGCGCGGCAACTTCATTTTTAGGGCGGTTCCAGTTCTCCGTCGAAAAGGCGTAAAGTGTCAGGTATTTGATTCCGATTTCACGGCTGGTGCGTACCACCATCCGTACCGATGCGGCACCTTTTTCATGTCCCTTAATGCGGTTGAGAAAGCGCTTCTTGGCCCAACGTCCGTTACCGTCAGGAATGATGGCGATGTGTGTGGGTAGTCTGTTGGTGTCGATATCGGGCGGAAGCAAAGCTGGTGTCGTCTTAGAACTCAAGAATCTCTTCTTCTTTAGCGTTGTAGACTTCATCAACCTGGGCGATGAATTCATCCGTGATTTTTTGGATCTGATCCTGGGCCTTGAAGGCCTCGTCTTCGGATATGTCGCCGTCCTTTTTGAACCCCTTGATCAGATCGTTTGCGTCTCTTCTAACATTCCGTACGCCGACCTTATGGTCTTCACTCATTTTGTGTACAATTTTAACCAGCGCTTTTCTGCGGTCTTCGGTCAGGGGGGGGATCGAGATGCGGATAAGCTTGCCGTCATTTGACGGGGTCAGGTCCAGGTCGGACTGCAGAATGGCCCTTTCGATGTTATTGATCACCGAAACATCCCAGGGCTGTATGACGATGAGGCGGCTTTCAGGCACGGACAGGGATGCCATTTGATTCAGCGCAGTCGGTGTACCGTAATAATCCACCCGAATTCCATCCAAAATGGAAAGAGAGGCCCGCCCCGTGCGGATACGTTTGAGTTCATTTCCCAGGGATGCTACGGCCTTTTCCATACGGTCCCTTGTGTCTTCATATATCTCGTTTAACATCTTGTGGCCCCTATTGTTTCCTATTTATGAATATTGCGGCCCGTGGCGGCGCCGGCGCAGACACCTATCCGTGAATGGCGGTGCCTACGGCTTCTCCGCAGACCACCCGCCGCGCATTACCGCTGTCAAACAAATTAAAAATTTTGATGGGAAGCCGGCTGTCCATGGCCAGGGAAATCGCCGTCATATCCATCACCTTAAGCTGTTTTTCAAGAACATCCATGTAAGTGATCTCTTTAATCAGGCGGGCGGCGGGTACTTTCATAGGATCGGCATTGTAAAGACCGTCCACTTTGGTGGCTTTTAGGAGGATGTCGGCGTGGACCTCTCTAGCCCTCAGGGCCGCGGCCGTGTCGGTTGTAAAATACGGATTGCCGGTTCCTGCTGCAAAAATAACAACACGGCCTTTTTCAAGATGGCGGACTGCTCTTCTTAAAATATAAGGTTCTGCAAGTTCATGCATTGATATGGCAGACTGGACCCTTGTTTGAACACCCTTTTTCTCAAGAGCATCCTGAAGTGCCAGACTGTTAATCACCGTGGCAAGCATTCCCATATGGTCGGCTGAAGTCCTGTCCATATTAAAGGAGCTTGCAGCTATAC
>CAZWGD010000245.1:0-4138 GCA_964633235.1 uncultured Desulfobacteraceae bacterium
ACCTATGCCCGGCAGTTCCTGGAGCGCCTGGAGAAGCCGGATGTGGACATGATCGAAGGGCTGTCCCCGGCCATTGCCATCGAGCAGAAAACATCCGGCCATAACCCGCGATCCACGGTGGGGACGGTTACCGAAATATACGACTTTCTACGCCTGTTATTCGCCAGGGTGGGAACACCCTACTGCCATGGCTGCGGAAATCCCATTACCTCACAAACCATCGATCAGATGGTGGACCGGGTCCTGTCTTTGCCCCATGGTACCCGCATGGCCATATTGGCCCCCATTATTGTAAGCCAATACGACACCTATGACATCCTTTTAAAACGTCTGATCAAAGCCGGGTATGCCCGTATTCGCGTGGACGGGAAAACCATGGAAATCGAGACGGCCGGCTCTTTAAGAAAAAGCCGCCGGCACTCCCTGGAAGTGGTGGTGGACCGCCTGATCGTCAAAACGGACATCCGCAACCGGCTGGCCGATTCCCTGGAACTGGCCCTTGCGCAGTCGGAGGGGCGGGCCGTTATCGATGTTATCGGTGGAGATGAGATCATCTTCAGCGAGCATGCGGCCTGCAAGCGGTGCGGGATCAGCTATCCCGAATTTACGCCGGCCCGCTTTTCCTTCAACTCCCCCCAGGGGGCCTGCCCAACCTGCAATGGCTTGGGCGTCACCATGGAGTTTGATCCCGAACTGATTATCCCCAACCCACAACTATCCCTGAGGGAGGGTGCGGTAGCCCCCTGGGCCCATCGAAACTCGGTCCAGTTCATCGAGTTTCTGGATGCCCTTACCGGACAATACGGCGCGGATATCTATACACCCTTTGCTGAGCTCCCCGATGGATTGAAAACGGTGTTGCTACATGGCACCGGTGGAAAGACGATTACCTTTTACTTTGAACAGGGCAGCCGCCGCCATACATATCAGAAAGCCTTCGAGGGGCTCATTCCAAACCTGAAACGCAAATACGAGGAAAGCGATTATCGACCGGCCAGGGAGGACATCAAGCAGTATATGAATTTTCACCCGTGTCCCGATTGCCAGGGATCACGGCTTGACCTACCCGGCCGCAGCGTCAAAATCAGTCATCGCGGCATAGCCGATATTACCGCATTATCCGTGGCCGGGGCTCACCGTTTTTTTAAGAATCTATCCTTCAGCACAAAAAAACAGCGTATTGCCGAAAGTATTCTGAAAGAAATCGTTGAACGCCTGGGATTTCTAAAGGATGTGGGGCTTGAATATCTAACCCTGGATCGAGCGGCCAACTCGCTTTCCGGGGGCGAAAGCCAGCGTATTCGCCTGGCGACCCAGATCGGGTCAAAACTCACCGGGGTGTTATATGTTCTGGATGAGCCCAGTATCGGCCTGCACCAGCGGGATAACCGACGCCTGCTGGCCACTTTGTTGAACATGCGGGACCTGGGGAACACCGTTCTGGTGGTGGAGCATGATGAAGAGACCATCCAAAGCGCCGATCATGTGGTCGATATGGGCCCCGGCGCGGGTATCAACGGCGGCCGGGTGGTCTTTTCGGGAACTCCGCACGAATTGAAGCAATGTGCGGGTTCTTTGACCGGACAGTACCTTTCCGGAAAAAGGAGCATCCCGGTGCCTCGCCGGAGAAGACAGGGGCACGGCACCCGGTTGGCTATCCTGGGCGCATCTCAAAACAACCTCCGCAATTTAGAGGTCGCCTTTCCGTTGGGCTGCTTCATTTGCGTTACCGGGGTTTCCGGATCGGGAAAATCGACCCTGGTACTGGATACCCTGTATCGGGCCTTATCCCAGCGCCTCAATTACGCACGCATATCCGCGGGCAAACATTCCGGCATCCACGGCTTGGACCATGTCGACAAGGTCATCCATATCGATCAATCCCCTATCGGCAAGACCCCCCGATCTAACCCGGGTACCTATACCGGCGCGTTTAATTATATCCGGGACCTGTTTTCCAAAATACCGGAAGCGCGCATGCGGGGTTATAAACCCGGCCGTTTCAGCTTCAACGTCAAGGGAGGGCGCTGTGAGGCCTGTCGCGGGGACGGCATTATCAAAGTCGAAATGCACTTTCTGCCCGACGTTTATGTGCCCTGTGATGTTTGCCGGGGAAAACGGTATAACCGTGAGACCCTGGAGATTCGGTATAAGGGCAAGAATATAGCCGAGGTTCTGGATATGACGGTAAACCAGGCCCTGGCGTTTTATCAGAGGGTTGCCAAGATTCGGACCATCCTGGAAACCCTGGTTCAGGTCGGCCTAGGCTATATCCGTATCGGCCAGCCGGCCACCACCCTCTCCGGCGGCGAGGCTCAGCGGGTAAAACTGGCCCGGGAACTCAGCAAAAGGGAGACCGGCCGCACCCTTTACATCCTGGACGAGCCGACCACGGGGCTTCATCCGGACGACATCAAAAAGCTGTTGGATGTCCTGAACCGCCTGGTGGATGCCGGCAATACGGTCATCGTCATCGAACATAATATGGATGTGATTAAACCCTCGGACTATATTATCGACCTAGGACCCGGGGGCGGTGATGCGGGGGGCAGGGTCATTACCACGGGAACGCCTGAAGCGGTGGCCGGCAATGCCCAATCTTACACGGGGCGGTATTTGGCAAAGATGTTGTCCACGGGGGAGGCGGCCATATTATCATACGCTGACGACCGATAACGCACCCCAAAATATTTATTTTGAATTCTATAGAAAAAGACAGGCGGAATCCCACCAAGATACGGTGAGGTTCCGCCTGCCACCGGTATGAATTTTTAGTGACCGAAGATTTTGGCGATTGCCGCTGCCTGTGGGTGGGCATAAATCAGGATCAAGGCCACAACCAGTGCGTAAATACACAAAGATTCGATCATGGCGAGACCGATAAGCAGGGTAACCGTTACTTTTCCGGATGCTTCAGGGTTCCTGGCGATACCTTCCACCGCGGATCTGAGGCCCACGCCCTGACCGATACCGCAACCGAATGCCGCAATGGCGATCCCGAAACCTGCCGCAGTTACGCAAGCGATAAAAAATTGTAGTGCTTGTGCTTCCATACGCTCCTCTACCTCCTTTGTTAGAAATTAATTGCGGGCTTCTTCCAATATTTGATCTTCCTTTCTTCCTCTATTTGGTTCACTTAATGCGCATGCTCCATGGCACCTGTAAAGTACATGATGGAGAGCAAAAAGAATACAAAGGCCTGCACCAGGGCCACAAAAATACCCAGAGCCATGATCGGCAGGGGTGCGAAAAAGGCCCCCGCCAGAAAGAACAGAATCCCCAACACCAGCTCATGGCCCATCATGTTGCCGAAAAGCCGGAAAGAAAGGGATAGGATCCGGGCCAGGTGTCCGATGATTTCGATGGGCAAAATAATGGGAATCATCCACCATACCGGCCCCAGAAAGTGTTTGATATAGGCGGCCCCATGATACTTGATCCCAATGACGTGGGTGAAAATCACCACCGTGAGGGCGCAGGCCAAGGTGGTATTTAAGCTCGCCGTGGGCGGGAAAAAACCGGGTATCAGTCCGATCAGGTTGCTGACAAAGATAAAGATGAACAGGGTGGCCACCAGGGGGAGGAGCCAGCGGCCCTCCTCTCCGGTGATGTCAACCATGAATTCCTCGATCCCGGAAACAAGCATCTCAAAAAAATTCTGCCCCTTGGTGGGAATCATGGTGACGCCCTTTGCACCCAAGGCACCGAAAACAATCAAGAATATCATTACCACCCATGTATAGACAACATGGGGGTATGCATGGGCAAAGTGCCCCAGGCCGATCATCTCGAACAACTTTACGAAAAACATGTACGGGTGTTCCACCTTAGATTGCCTCCTTGAAGATAAGCTTTTTTACTTCGCACAGCGTTGCCAGCATGATACTGGCGACCACTACCGACAAACCCACAAATAGACCGATGGGGTTTACATGACGTCCAGCAATGAGGAAAAACAGAATCACCCCACTGAGGAGAAAGCGGACATAGTACTTGGCCAAAATTGAACTTGGAGAGGCTAAATGGGGGGGGGTTAGCGCCTTTTTCAGGGTTCTGGCCAGCATATGAAAATTGATGGTTACGATCAGTCCGCCGCATAATATGCCCAACCCAAATTTCAGGGGGGTAAACGCAAACC
>CAZWGD010000246.1:0-4119 GCA_964633235.1 uncultured Desulfobacteraceae bacterium
GTTTTATCCCCCACCCCTTGTTCGGATATTTCAAGACATGATTTCGATGGACCGGTTTAGGTTGCCGGGGCGAAGAAGGGCCCAGGCAGGGGGTGGGTGCAGAAAGGAGAGCTTGCTCATGAAGAAAATCAATGTGGGATTGCTTGGTTGCGGAACGGTGGGAACGGGAGTTGCCAAAATCCTGCTCGAAAATGCAGCCGTGATTCAGTCGCGTTTGGGCGCTGAATTGGTGCTGAAGCGCGTAGCTGATATCGACGTAGAGAGAGATAGGGGGATCACCTTTCCGGAAGGGGTATTCACCACCGATGCCCAAAAGATACTGGATGATCCTGAAATCGATATCGTCTTGGAGATGATCGGCGGCGAGACCCTGGCAAAGAAGTTGATAATGGCGGCCATTCAGGCCGGCAAACAGGTGGTCACGGCCAACAAAGCCCTGCTTGCCGGTCACGGCAACACCATTCTCAAAGCCGCTGCTGAACGAACAGTCGATTTCGCATTTGAGGCCAGTGTGGGCGGGTGTATGCCCATCATCAAAACCCTGCGCGAATCCCTGGTGGGGAACCGCATATTCGCCATGGTCGGCATTTTAAACGGCACCTGCAACTATATATTGAGCAAAATCACCGATGAGGGCGGCACCTTCGAAACCGCCCTGGCGGAGGCGCAGAAAAAGGGGTACGCGGAAGCCGATCCCCATCTGGATGTGGAAGGGCTGGACACGGCCCATAAGCTGGCCATTTTATCCTCCCTGGCCTATGGAACGAAATTGAACCTCGCGGACATCTATATCGAAGGCATTTCAAAAATCAATCCCGTGGATGTCCAATTTGCGGAGCAGTTCGGCTATCGCATCAAACTGCTGGCCATCAGCAAATATCGTGGAGACAGGTTCGAGGCCCGGGTTCACCCCACCATGATACCCTTTGACAACCTATTATCCAATATCAACGGCAGTGTGAACGCCATCCTGGTTTCCGCGGACGCCGTAGACGATATTATGTTGTACGGCTACGGGGCCGGAATGATGCCCACGGCAAGCGCGGTGGTTGCCGACACCGTGGACCTGGCGCGCAATATCCTTTACCGTGCCAAGGGAAGGATTCCGCTGCTGGCCCACCAGCCAGGGGAGATCGGCGATATACCGATCATGCCCATGGATGAAATCCTCACCCATTATTACTTCAGGTTTTACGTCCTGGACCGGCCGGGAGTACTTTCCAAAATCTCTGGTGTACTGGGCGAACACGGTATCAGCATCCAGTCCGTATACCAAAAGGGAAGAAAGTCAAATGGATCGGTTCATCTGGTGATGCTCACCCATCTTGCTAAAGAGGCGGATGTAAAAAATGCCTTGGCGGAAATCGAAAAGCTGGAGGTTATCGGTCAAACACCCATGCTGATTCGCATAGAGAATGTGAACGAGGAATAGGGAAATCTATGTATATCATATGTGCCGACCTGGAAGGTGTTTTCACACCGGAGGTATGGATCAATGTGGCGGAAAGAACCGGCATACCCGAGCTGCGGTTAACCACCCGGGACATTTCCGATTACGATGTATTGATGCAAAAAAGATTGGCCATTCTGCGTGAAAACAAGGTGAAACTGGCCGACATTCAATCCGTGATTGCCGACATGCAGCCCCTTGACGGAGCCAAGGCGTTTCTTGACTGGCTCCGCTCACGCCTTCCGGTGATCATCGTTTCAGACACTTTCAGGGAATTTGCCGACCCGCTCATGGCAAAGCTGGGCCGCCCGACCCTTTTTTGTCACCATCTGTCCATGTCTGCGGATGGGATGATCGCGGACTATCATCTGCGCCAGAAAAGGGCCAAGCACAAGACGGCCCTGGCCTTAACATCCCTCAATTACAAGGTCATCGGTCTGGGGGATTCCTATAATGATGTCGATATGTTGATGGTATCAAACCACGCCATATTTTTCAGGCCCCCGCTCAATATCAGGGAAGAATTTCCGCAGATTTCGGTTTCACAGAGCTATGCCGAACTCAAGACCATCATTGAAGAAATCATCGTGCAAGACAGTTAAGGGCAGGGTACAGGTCGTGGATTCGAACGGCATCCCTGGCTGCATAATCGACCGTCTGGGTCCGGCTTTTGGGTTGTTTGCCTTCTAACCCGTGGTACCGATCTTGGGCGTCTCCCAGTCATAGCGGTTTTTCACCAGTTGAAGCCGTAAAGAGGGTTCGGCTTTCAGCACACCGTCGATGTTATTGATGACGGCAAGCAGGTCCTTGAGATCTCCCTGGGATTTCACGCTGAATTCCACATCAAAGTCTGCTCCGCCGGTCAACAGGGCGATATACCAAAGCGTATCGATGGCCTCCAGTTTTTGGGCTATCTGTTCGGTCTTCTTGGTATCGATTTTTATCTTTATGTTGCCTTCAATGTCATATCCGATTTTGCGATGATTGACGATGGCCACTATCTGAATGATCTCATTTTCCAACAGGCGCTGCAGCCGCTTCCTGATGGCGGTTTCAGATATATCGAGCCTTTTGGCCATTTCCGTATTGCGCATGCGGCCATTCTGCTTGAGTAGGTGGATTATTCTAGAATCAACTTTATCGATATTGGATCGCATTTATCCTCGCTTTTCGAACATCAAAAAATGTGTTAATAATGAGGGCGTAAAGGTCATAAGGCTCCTGTAGTCCCGATTATGCCACCGCAACCACCCGGTACAATCGTTTTTCCGGCCCCGTGACCGACCGGACCGCGGACTGCCGATGAACCCTATAGCACAAGGACGTCCGTTTTCCAAGTGTCTATCGGCCGTTTATATTCGAATAGCGATCCAACAGGAGTTTTTTCACCCTTTTATTCAAGGAATACACGGGGTTCATATCGGTTATCGAACCATTTTTCGAATATTCGCTATTTAACGGTATTTTTTTATTGACAATAGGTTAGATTTTGTTCAAAATGGTTCGACAAAAGGTTGGTGAGGAATGATAAAGGCCGGACTATCAGTTGAGGTTAAAGACGTCACCAAAAAATTCGGTGAAAAAACCGATCATGAAGTGACTGCGCTGGATAATGTATCGGTGGATATCGGCGACAACGAGTTCTTCACCCTGCTAGGTCCTTCCGGTTGCGGAAAGACGACCCTTTTGAGGCTGGTGGCCGGTTTTGAATATCCCACCAAAGGCGCCATCCTCTTATTCGGCAACAGCCTGGAAGGATTACCCCCCCAGGAACGCCCCGTCAACACGGTTTTCCAGCACTATGCCCTGTTTCCCCATATGTCCGTGGCTGAAAATGTAGGTTTTGGGTTGAAGATGTTGGGCCGCGAGCAAAAGGAAATAAACCGCATCGCCATGGAGAAGCTGGAGCTGGTACAGATGAAGGAATACGCCGACCGTCATCCGCATCAGCTTTCCGGTGGGCAACAGCAACGGGTAGCCCTGGCAAGGGCTCTGGCATCACGACCCAAGGTATTACTGTTGGATGAGCCCCTTTCGGCTCTGGACCTAAAGCTCCGCCAGGATATGCGCGAAGAGCTTAAAAATCTCCAGAGAGAAACCGGCATTACCTTTATTTTTGTCACCCATGACCAGGTGGAAGCACTGACCATGAGCGACCGTATCGCGGTAATGGCCATGGGGCAACTGCAGCAGATCGGGACGCCGACCCAGATTTACGAGCAGCCTAGGAATCGATTCGTGGCCGATTTTATCGGTGAGTCCAACTTTATCGAGGCCAAAATCAAAGAACTCGACCAAGACCATGCCTACTGCTCCCTCGGCGAGGACCTGACACTGAAGGTTGATCGCACACCAAACGCCGGGGTTGGAAAGCTTGTCACGCTGGCGCTTAGACCGGAAAAAATTTTCCTGCAGACGGCCGATGCTTATAAAGAGGGGGACATGCTCGGTACCGTGGAAAACAGCACCTACCTGGGAACAGACACTTCTTACCAGGTGCGTTTGACATCCTCTATACGTCTGAACGTCCGGGGTCAGAATTCCATTACCGGAGAGGCCTGTTTTCGCATTAAGGACCGGGTAGCCCTCAAAGTATCACCGGGCTCTGCGCGCATACTTTCAGAAAAATGAAACTATCCGCCAATCCAAACATAAAAAGGATCTTGGGA
>CAZWGD010000247.1:0-3324 GCA_964633235.1 uncultured Desulfobacteraceae bacterium
TTTCAGGGTCTTTCAGGGAAGCATAAAGCGGGGGGACGTCATCCAGTTCATGTCCAATAAAGCCCGGTACAAAGTGGAGGAAGTGGGCATATTCCAGATCAACCGGGTGCCCCGGAAACAACTCTCCGCCGGCCAGGTTGGCTACATGATTTCAGGTATCAAGACGGTCAGCGATACACGCTGCGGGGATACCATCACCCTGGCCGATAATCCCTGCCGCACCCCCATGCCCGGCTTCAAGGAATCAAAACCGGTGGTTTTTTCCTCCATTTATCCAGTGGCTTCAGACGGGTATGAGGACCTGGCCGCAGGACTTGAAAAGCTAAAGCTGAATGACGCCTCGCTGATCTACGAAAAGGATTCATCGGTGGCCCTGGGGTTTGGGTTCCGGTGCGGATTTCTGGGATTGCTGCACCTGGAGGTGGTTCAAGAGCGGCTGGAGCGCGAGTATGGACTGTCGCTGATCCTGACGGCCCCTTCGGTTCAGTATCAAATAGCCCTCAATGACGGCAGCAGACAGGTAATCGACAATCCGGCCCTGTATCCCGACCCGGCAACTATCGCCAGCACCAGCGAACCGTTTATCCGGGCCTCGATCATGGTTCCGGACCGCTATATGGGTGCCGTAATGAAACTATGCCTGGACCGCCGGGGAATCAGCAAGAATTATCAATATCTGACCAATAATCGCATGGAAATGATATTCCACCTGCCGCTGTCCGAAGTGATCTATGATTTTTACGACAAGCTCAAGACCGCCACCCAGGGATACGGCTCTTTTGACTATGACCTCATGGATTTCAGGGAAACGGATTTGGTGAAGCTGGATATCCTGATCAACGGGGACCGGGTGGATGCGCTTTCCCAATTGGTTCATCGCGACAGGGCCGTGGCCCGTGCACGCAACGCCTGTCGAAAACTGCGCGATGAAATTCCCAGGCAGATGTTTAAAATCGCCATCCAGGGAGCCATCGGCGGTAACATTATCGCCAGAAAAACGGTAACGCCCTTTAGAAAGGACGTTACCGCTAAATGTTATGGGGGAGATATCACTCGTAAACGGAAACTGCTTGAAAAACAGAAGAAGGGAAAAAAGCGCATGAAGATGGTAGGGAAAGTGATGATTCCCCAATCCGCTTTTCTGTCGGTGTTAAAATCGGACGAGTCCTAACCAGGATAAACCGTAAAAGTGTTCCCCGAAAAACAAACGGGATCTGCGACAGGTGTCAGTGTTCAGGATTAATGTGCCGGCAATAGGAGGTTTTTCCTGACACCTGAAACCCGAAACCTGAAACCTGTCACAGATTCCGTCTGGTAAAGGAGAAACCAAAAAATGTGTGCGTTTTGTTGTCATTTGAGCTTATGGGTGACTAAGAAACTCACGGCCCGCAAAGAAATCACTTCATCAACGCCCCTTTTCGCCCCCTGGATCCCCGGAGCCTGCTTTCAGGCCGTCCCGGTAGCGTTTTTGCGCATACCACTCGATCTGGCGGCACACCCCTCGGATTATGCTCACTTCCCGGGCCCGCAGGGCCATGCGGGTGCCGAACTCCCGTAGCTTTTGCATCCAGTAATCCGGATTGTCCGGTTGGATATAGCTGATGTTGATCAGGATTTCTTTGAGCTGGGCATACATCCCGTCCAGCTCATGGCGCGTGGCCAGACGAGGGTGGAACGCTTTCCCCGGATCACGGCTGTTTATAAAAAGCTCATAGCAGACTACCATTACAGCCTGTGCCAGGTTGAGGGATGAAAATTCGGCCGTGGGTATGGTAAGCAGGCGATGGCACCGGCGAATGTCGATGTTGGTCAGGCCCCTGTCCTCGGGGCCGAAGAGCAGGGCCACACGGTTGTTTTGGGAGATGGGGATCAGGTGCTCCGCCATTTTGGACAGGGTGACGATGCCTTGGCGTTGTCCACCCAGACGGGCGGTAGTCCCAACCACGTGGTGAAACGGAGCCAGGGCGGCTTGCAGATCGGTTTCAATTTTCAGGCTTTCAACAACCGTTGAAGCCGCGTGGGTGGCCAGTCGGTTGACGCGCTCAATATCCCAATTTTCGGGACTGACGACGATCAGGTCCTTCAATCCCATGTTGCACATGGCCCTGGCAACCGAGCCGATGTTTTCAGGATATCGCGGTTGCTGTAGTACAATGGCCACGTGTTCAAGGTTGATTTTATGGCGCATTACCCGACAATTTCAAAGTTGTTGAAAAAATAGCCGATTTCAAAAGCCGCGGTTTCCGGGGCGTCGGACCCGTGGACCACATTTTTTTCGATATCGGTGGCGAAATCCCTCCTGATAGTGCCCTCCGCCGCTTCCTCGTAATTGGTTGCGCCCATCAACTTCCGATACCGGGCTATCACCTGGTCGCCCTCCAATGCCATGACCACCGCGGGTCCGGACGACATGAATGTCGTCAGGCTTTTGAAAAAAGGCCGTTGGCGGTGAACCGCGTAAAAACCTTCCGCTTGGGTACGGTTCATATGGATCATTTTCATGGCGATAATGCGAAGGTCATTTTTCTCCAGCCGCTTTACCACTTCCCCGATCAAGCCCCGGGCCACCCCGTCCGGTTTGACGATCGATAGTGTTCTCTCCATTCTAAATTTTCCTTTCCATATTAAATAGTTCGCTGCCACATACCAGATGGGGAGAATCAAGTCAACTTGAGGTTCAGGTTTTCTCGTATGTGCGCGATGCGCCTGTGGGTATGGGCGGGGTCGTGGATGCCGGGCAGCGCCATGAGGTTTTTGGCGGCTTTTTCAGGGGATTCCCCCCTGTTATGCAAAAGGATTTTATACCAATGGGGCAAATCACCGTGATAGGCGTTATTTAATTGAATGGCATGGGTTCGCAAGACTGTGCCTGCCGTGCGGGTTTTATTGACCTGCCGTCTCCCCCGATCCACAAGCGCTTCACGCTGCTTCAATGAAGCGGCTATCTGCTGTTTGATTCTGCGGTACCGTCCAATGGGAAGGATCCAGAACCTGGCGATGAAATACCCGAACAGGCCCATAAAAAAGCTGATCAAAACCGGAATGATTAGGGTCTCCATCCAACTGCCTCGTCATGCTTGAAATACCGGCAAACCTGCCCGGCCGAGAGAGTATGCCGGGGGGAGGGAATGCCTGTAGCCTTAGAGAAAAGGGCGGCGCAGCCGCCGGGGTCTTTAGGGCTTGCGCCTGCCATCCGCTCGTAATTCGGATTGAATGATGTTCTTTACATCCAGGATTAACGTTTCAATATCTCTGCCTCTATACTCTTCTATGGGGACCGGAGGGTGAATTTTCATGGTTACCGATCCCGGAAAAAGGTTCAAT
>CAZWGD010000247.1:3334-4089 GCA_964633235.1 uncultured Desulfobacteraceae bacterium
CAATGACCGTGCCGGTAGAATATCAGCCGTTCCCATGATGGTTACCGGCAAAATGGGGAGTGACAGGTCCAGCGCCATCCTGAAAGCCCCCTTTTTAAAAAGGCCCAATTTGCCCTTTTGGCTGCGAGTGCCTTCGGGGAAGAAGACCACCGAAGTGCCGTGGGCAATTTTTTGCTTGGCCTGCTTCAATGATGCCAGGGCGGCCTGACGGTTGGAGCGGTCGATAAAGATATGACCGAGTTTCTCACAGGCAATCCCGAGAAACGGCACCCCTCTTAACTCCTGCTTCATCACCCACTTGAAGTCCACACCCATCCAGCCGTATAAAACGAGGATGTCATACAAACTCTGGTGATTGGACACGATCACATAAGACTTGTTTTTATCGATGCGCCGCCTGCCCAGGCGTTTAACAAACATGGGGGTCGCCCAACTGTTGATCCGCGCCCAGGTTACGCCACACACCTTGCTTACCGTGCGCGCATCAGCCACCATCAGCAGGATAAGGACCAAGACCGCTAAAACCATGGTGGAAAAAACGAGGATAGGAAGAAAAATCAGCCATTTGTACGGCTGGTAGAGAAGGTATAAAATGCCTTTCATGGGTGTTTCCATCTCATTCATTCCAGGAGAAGAGCCATGCTCCCGCACCCAGGAATATCAACACGGCCAACAGAAGGGCCGTTATTTCCGGGAGAACATCGATCAGCCGGGCCCCGTCATTCATGATTTTTCGAATGGCGCGGGTCATATGG
>CAZWGD010000248.1:0-274 GCA_964633235.1 uncultured Desulfobacteraceae bacterium
ACCGAAACCGATTACGGACTTGTCCCATCGAATTGATAATGGGGTTGTGGTCCTGACCTGGAACATTCCCAAGGCGAAGAAGGAGGGGCTGGCTTCCATCAAGGCCTTCTGGGTGTATCGGGGGAAAAAATCACTCAAAAGCACCATCTGTCCCCGGTGCCCGGTGGCCTTTAAAAAAATAGCCGACATTGCCGTTGGGGATCTCACGGCTGAGGAAAGGGCCCAAAATCGTGTCAGTTTCGCCGACGTACTGGAAAAAGACCACCGATATTCC
>CAZWGD010000248.1:284-4083 GCA_964633235.1 uncultured Desulfobacteraceae bacterium
GTTTGTTTTCAAAATGCCAGAAGAAGCGATGACTCCAACATTGTAGAATTTTCTTATTGACCCGTCTTGATTCTCGGAGAAGTTGAGCATGCATCATTTTGATTATCGAGACGCAGTGCTGTACTGCGAAGATGTCCCTGTCCCGGAAATTGCCGAGGCCGTGGGTACGCCTTTTTATCTATACAGCCATGCAACCCTTACCCGTCACTTCACGGTCTTTGATCGGGCTTTTGATGGCTTGAAACGGCTAATCTGTTTTTCGGCCAAAGCTAACAGCAGCCACGCCATATTACGCCTTTTCGCCCGCATGGGCAGCGGTTTGGACATCGTATCCGGTGGAGAGCTTTATCGGGGGCTGCAAGCCGGGATTTCCCCAAAAAAAATCGTGTACTCGGGGGTCGGCAAGCGCGTGGATGAAATCGATTATGCCCTCAATGCCGGCATTCTGCTTTTCAACGTGGAATCATTGGAAGAACTCCGGGTTATCAATCAACGCGCCGGGATTCTGGGCAAAAAGGCCCCCATCGCCATACGGGTCAATCCCGACGTGGACGCCAAAACACACCCCTATATCTCCACCGGTTTGAAAAAAAATAAGTTTGGCATCGACAAGGAAACGGCAATCCAAGGCTATAAATTGGCCGCCCAACTCGATCACCTTAAAATTCTCGGCATCGACTGCCATATCGGATCACAGATTACACAGGTGCAGCCCTTCGTGGAAGCCCTTAAAAGCCTGAAAGCCTTAATGACCGAATTGGAAACCCTGGGTATTCGCATCAAATACCTCGATATGGGGGGCGGATTAGGTATCACCTATGACGACGAATCCTCTCCCCACCCTCTGGATTATGCCGAGGTCATAAAGTCGGCCCTGGACAGCTTGAAAGTGGATTTGATTTTTGAGCCGGGCAGGGTCATTGTCGGTAATGCCGGGATATTGGTTACCCGCATCCTTTATCAAAAAGCCGGGGGTGAAAAGAACTTCATTATCACGGATGCGGCCATGAATGATCTCATACGGCCCACCCTGTACAATGCCTACCATAACATCAAGCCGGTGATTTCAAATGGCGGAGAACCGGTAGTGGCTGATATCGTGGGGCCCATTTGTGAATCGGGTGACTTTTTAGCCCGGGATCGTATACTGACCGGTGTCGTTCAAGGAGACCTTGTCGCGGTTATGAGTGCCGGCGCTTACGCGTTTACCATGTCATCCAACTATTGCTCCCGGCTGCGCGTTGCCGAGGTCATGGTGCGTGGGGACCGCTTTGAGATCATTAGAGCCCGGGAAACCTATCAGGATCTGGTCAAGGGTGAGACGGTTCCCTCCTTTCTTGAATGAGCGTACCGCCACCGATTGCCGAACCGCCTGCGAACCGCACCCCCCAGGGGGGATAGAACCAAGTCCGGAAAAACAGCCGATAAGCCTATAGAGGATTAAATGGAAGCCATTCACTTTTCTAAAATGAGCGGCAGCGGCAACGATTTCATCATTATCGATAACCGTGAGGCGGTTGTCCCTGAAGGGGATCTGGAAACGTTCATTGCCGGGGTCTGCCGGCGCCGGCTGTCGGTGGGTGCGGACGGTCTGATACTGATAGAAGGCGCTCAACATGCCGATTTCAAATGGCGCTTTTTCAATTCGGACGGCAGCCGGGCTGAAATGTGCGGAAACGGCGCCCGCTGTGCTGCCCGTTTCGCCTATGTGAACGGAATTTGCGGACCCGAACTTTGTTTTGAAACAGATGCCGGCCGGGTCGAAGCCCGCATCTCCGATGGCCTGGTCAGCCTGAAAACGACGGACCCGCAAGACCTCCATATGGAAGAAACCCTCGACCTCGAACAACATTCCCTCCTGGCAAGCCAGATCAACACCGGGGTTCCCCATGTGGTGGTAGTGGTCAACGACCTAAACAACGTGGATGTGGTCGGTCTGGGCCGGACCATTCGTAACCACCCGCGTTATGCACCGGCGGGAACCAATGCCAATTTCATCGTTCCCCTTGACCAGCATACCATTGCCATTCGAACCTATGAGCGCGGGGTTGAGGATGAAACCCTGGCTTGTGGAACCGGTTCCATTGCCGGCGCCGTCATCGCCGCGCATAAGGGGCTATGCTCATCACCGGTTTCCGTGATCACCCGAAGCGGCACTCGGTTAACGGTTTATTTTACGATAAAGGATGACCGGTACAACGATGTTCGCCTTGAAGGGGATGCGCGCCTCATCTATTGGGGTACACTAGCCCGGGAAGCCTGGTGAGTGCAACCATGCCCCCTCATGAGGCTTATATCTCCCTGGGCTCCAACATGGGAAATCCCTTCCAAAACTGTATCAAGGGTATCGGCAGTCTATCCGCAACAGACGCCCTGACGATAACGGCCCAATCCCCCTTTTATCGTACGGAGCCTGTCGATTACCTTGATCAGGAATGGTTTATCAACGCCGTAGTTCGGATCATAACCCGCCTTTCACCTGAACAGTTGCTAACCCTGTTGCAGACTATCCAGCGTAACGCCGGCCGGAGCGACAACGGCCTCCGATTTGGCCCCCGAATTCTCGATCTCGATATCCTGCTGTATGATAATCTCATTTGCAGCTCGCCCGGGCTGACCATCCCACACCCACGCATGCATATTAGGCGCTTTGTCTTACAACCGATTTGTGATATAAACCCTCGTATTGTCCATCCGGTTTTAAATCGGGATATGGCGGACCTCTTAAATGATTTAAACTTCAAAGACCAGAAAATAGTCCGACTCGATGATTGTTAAGCTACTGATATTGTTAGGTATCATTTATATTATCGCCCGACTTCTCAGCCCCCGGGGAAGGGAAGATCGATCTCGGAACCATACCGCTTTCAGAAAGCCTGGGCAGCCGCCGGCACAACAGATTGATGGTGAAATGGTTCAAGACCCGATATGCAAAATATACCTTCCCCAAAGAGAAGGGATCCGTCTGAGCCTAAGCGGACGTGACTATCATTTCTGCAGCACGGAATGCCGAGATAAATTTATCTCCCAGCATTCTCAGGATCAATGAACCGATTTTTATCTATATTTCAGGGCCGTTTTCTCTCCAAGCGCATGGGGGAACGACCCGTACACAGTGGGTAGTTATGGTTAAAGCATCCATCCTTGAATTGAAGGCCGCCCTCCGCCACCCAAACGCCTTAACACTTTATCGGATTGCCGTCACGCCCGGCATCGTCGTTCTGTTACTCTTCCCCAATCGGTTTTGCGCCTTCCTTTCCGCAGTCCTGTTCAGTACGGGGGCGATTACCGACTATCTGGACGGCTTCTATGCCCGGCGTCTCGGTCTGGTTTCCAACTTCGGAAAAATCATGGATCCCCTGGCGGATAAGCTTCTGGTTTCCTCGGCATTCATTATGCTTGCCTCCCTGGGTTGGATTCCCGGATGGATCGTATGCATCATTATCGGGCGCGAAATCGCCGTCACCGGATTGAGAAACTTTCTGGCCAGCAACCAAAAAGACCTTTCAGCTTCCAGTTTGGGAAAGTATAAGACCGGCTTTCAAATCGCCTCCATCATTCCACTGATGATTCACTTCAGCTACTTCGGTATCGACTTCCATGTCGTCGGCATGTTCTTTTTGTGGGGAGCGCTGATCCTGACGCTCTGGTCGGGTGTCGACTACTTCTTCCGCTTTCGGAAGGTTCTTCGTTAGCCGCTAAAATATTTATTGACAAAACCAGGTGAGTGGGTTAAACAGGCAGGCTTGTAGGCGGGAATAACTCAGTGGTAGAGTGCGACCTTGCCAAGGTCGAAGTC
>CAZWGD010000249.1:0-4037 GCA_964633235.1 uncultured Desulfobacteraceae bacterium
TTCATGCGCTGTCATGCAAAAACCGGAATACCTGGAACGCATCGCCTATGAACTGGCGCAAATGGGCTATAAGACCCTTACCGTGGATAAATTATCCGATGCCGGCATGGGTTCCACGGCGGCATCGTGTGCCATCGTCCGGGCACACTACTCCACCGAGGATGGTGTGGCCATGGCTTATGAGGGGTTTCAATACTGGCTGTCATGGGAGGATTATCTGGGTCATGTTAAAGACGAAAAAGGGCTGGCTGTATTTATGAACACCGGCTCTATCCTGCTTAAATCCCAGGGGCACGACTGGCGCAAGGTTCAGCGGAACTACGACGCCGTGGGGGTTAAATATGAAGAGTGGAGCCCGGATAAGATAAAGCAGATGGTTCCCGTTTACGATCTGCACGAATTCTGGCCGGTGCGGCGTCCTGAAGACCCGAAATTTTTTGACGAATCCACCCGCATGCTGGAGGGAGCGATCTTTTGTCCCGAAGGCGGGTACATGAGTGATCCCGCCCTATCCGCGCATAATATCATGCGGGCGGCCGAGACCTTGGGGAGTGAATTCATCTTCAACGCGGAGGTGACGGCGGTGCGCGACGACGGCGTACGGGTAGCGGGCGTCACCCTCTCCGACGGCACCCAATACGACGCTCCCGTGGTGGTCAATGTGGCCGGCCCCCATTCCTATAAAATCAACCAGATGGCCCGAGGTGTCTGGGAGGGGTGTAATATCAAGACAAGAGCGCTCCGTCACGAAGTCATGCACTGCCCCTCACCCGAGGGATACGACTACCTATCCGACGGTTACCATACCTCCGATGGGGATATTGGCTGCTATTATCGTCCCGAAGTGGGTAATATGTTTCTGATCGGCAGCGAGGATCCCGAATGCGATCCCCAGGAATGGGTCGATCCAGATGAATTTTACAGCGGCGAGGGCGGTCTCGGAAGGGATAACCAGCTTACCGAGGCCCAATGGAAGGCCCAGTGTTACCGGTGTGCCCGACGTGTACCCGAGATGACCATTCCCAATCAGCCGCGGGGAGTGGCGGACCTGTACGATTGCTCCGATGACTGGATTCCGATTTATGACAAATCGGACCTGCCCGGTTTTTACATGGCCATCGGCAGTAGCGGCAACCAGTATAAAAACGCTCCGGTGGCCGGAGCCCTGATGGCCGAGCTAATCGATAAATCTGAAAAGGGGCTTGATCATGACAAGGATCCCCTGCAGTTTAAATTGCGCCATATCGGCCGTACCATCGATGCCGGATTTTTTTCCCGCAAACGGGAAATCAACTATAACAGCAGTTTTTCGGTGAATGGATAAACCTGTACACCATGGATGCCCCTCCGGACCGCCGACAGGTTGAATGAGAGGCTGATGGTCGATTCAATATACCTGACGAAACAGGCCAATCTATGAAACTATTCGTGTGCGTCAAGCATGTTCCCGATTCAGCGGCCACGATTCGTATCGTGGAACCCAGGGAAATTGACGAAAATATCACCTTTCTGCTGAACCCTTACGACGAAAACGCCGTTGAAGCGGCAGTCAAGCTGAAATCCGAAACCGGCCCCGGCGAGGTGATCGTCGTCAGCGTGGGAAAAGCCGCGGCCGCCAACACCCTGCGTTCGGCCCTCGCCATGGGCGCCGATCGGGGTATTCATGTGATCACCGAAGAGTGGCCGGACAGCATCGTCACCGCTCGGGCACTAGCGGCGGCCATATTGCGGGATGGTGATCCCGACCTGATCTTGGCCGGAAAAACCGCCATCGACAGCGAGGGGTTTCAGACGCCGTTCCGGGTGGCCGCCGTCCTGGATATGCCCGTGGCCACCAACGTGGAAGCTTTACGGCTCGATGACGATACGATTACCGCCACGTGCGGCCGGGAAGCCGGCGGCTGTCAGGTGGTCCGCATGGTGCGCCCCTGTGTGATCGGTGCGGCCAAATCTTTAAATGCACCCCGCTATCCGACACTCCCGGATATTATCAAGGCCCGCAAAAAAGAGATCCAGGCCGTGCCCATGACGGATCTTGGGATTGAGCCGCCGTCGAGCCGCATGGAAATCATGGGGCTAAGACCTGCCGTCACACGGCGGCGTCAACACATCCTTGACGGCTCTCCCCGGGAAACGGTAGGGGAGTTGATTCAACGCCTTGACAGTGAGGCCAAAATCAAACTTAAATATGAAAAAAATCGCCATCCTTGTTGAAACCCGTCGGGGTAAAATCAAACCTTCCCTTTACGGGGTCATCACCGCCGCCCAGGGCGCCGGACATGAGCTCTTTGGCCTGGTTTTTGATAGGGATCCCACGAAATACGCGGATCAATTGGCAAACTTCGGGATTCATCAGCTGGTGGCCATAGCGGCTTCGAAGGCCGATTTGGCTTGGAATGCGCATAGCCGCACCGGGGCCATCATCGAGGCCATGGATCATTTTAATATCCACACACTCCTGGCCCTGACCAGCATGGAGGGAAAGGACCTGCTGCCCCGGGTGGCCGCCCGGTTGGATGCCCCTCTGATCATGGACTGCCTGGCGGTAGACCTGACGACTTTAAGGGTGGACAAACCGCAATTTTCCGGTAAAACCATCGCCACCATCCAGGTCACCGGTGACCACCATATTTTCGGTATACGTCCCAATGTGATCGATCCCAAACCCATGCCGGTCCGAACCAAAATCAGCTTCTTTCAATTTGATGAGCCGGACGACGGGCGCTTTGAAGTAAGGGAAATGGTCGACGGGAAAGAGGGCGATACGGACTTGTCGGAAGCCGAAATCATCATCTCCGGCGGTAGGGGCATGCAAAACGGCAAGAATTTCGAAATGCTGCGGGCCTGCGCCCGGACCATGGGCGCCGCTGTAGGGGCCTCCCGGGCGGCGGTGGATGCCGGCTGGGTTCCCCATGTCATGCAGGTCGGCCAGACCGGTGCCACAGTGGGTCCCAAACTGTACATCGCCTGTGGCATTTCAGGATCGGTCCAGCACCTGGCCGGTATGAAAACCTCCGGGACCATTGTATGTATCAACACCGATCCGGATGCAGCCATGATGCGGCAGTGTGACTACGGCATTGTCGGAGACCTGTTTGAAATCGTTCCCCTGCTGACCCGGCAGCTTGAAGACGGTTAGCCGGTCGCCAAGATCCGCCGTCACCCCGAACAGGTCTACCTGTTTCCGCTCACTGGCTGCGGGAGTATACCTTGGAGAAAACCATGAAAGCGGAGGTGCAGTAGTCCCGGGAAAGCATTCCATCAAATGGTTAACCTGACGACATTCATATACGGTGTTTGCCATGGCTTCTTTTCCCTGATCGGGCGAATACCACGGTCCTCGGCAATTTTTCTGGCGAATGTTCTGGGGGTGATCTGGTACCGGCTTGATCAGCGACACCGAAGCGTGGCCCTGCGAAATCTAGACCGAGCCTTCGGTGATGAACTGAACCGGTTTGAGATTCAAAAAATGGGCAAGCGGGTTTTTATAAACCTGGCCCAGATCGTTTTCGAAATTGGATGGTCCCTCGAATTATCTCCCCGTGATTTTCATCGGTATTTCCGCATCCATGGCGCCGAGCATTACTCAAGAGCCCATGCAAAAGGAAAGGGTGTGCTGCTGCTAACCGCCCACATCGGCAACTGGGAACTGCTGGCTATCATTGTCAGAATGGCCGGAATCACCGCCAATGTGGTTTATCGGCCGCTCGATTTTAAGCCCATGGATCTTCTTTTTATCAAAATGAGGACCCGCTTGGGTTCTAAATTGATCCCCAGAACCCGGGCGATGCTCAATATTTTCAAAAGCCTTAAAAGGGGAGAGGCTGTAGGGATTTTGCTGGACCAGAGCATCAGCCGCAAAAAAGGTGTTTTTGTGGACTTCTTCAATCGGCCGACCTGTACCAACAGGGGGTTGGCACAGATCGCGCTGAAAACAGGCGCTCCGGTGGTGCCGGTGTTTTTGTTCCGCGAGTCTGGGGGTTTCAGGGCCGAGTTCGGTCCCGAGATTCCGCTGATCGATACCGGCCGCGCGGACC
>CAZWGD010000250.1:0-4037 GCA_964633235.1 uncultured Desulfobacteraceae bacterium
GAGCTACACCCACCATAAGAAACATTTACATTTAGCAGATTCATTCCGCGATTTCAAGATGTTTTTATGATCTTTATCAAGAAAGATCTCCCCGGTTAATGCCGATGGGTTTCAGCGGTCTATCGAGGGCCCGAACCGAAGCGGGAAAAATGCTTTTGGACCTAAAATTTAGACAACCTTAGGGTTACGTATTGACCGGATACGGCTTCTGCGCTACCATTCCCCCGTATAAGCTGTTAAAAAAGTTTATTTTTAGTATTCCTGATAAAAGAGTCGGGAAGCGCGTGTGAACTCATGAACCAATTTTATATATTTATCATCAGGGCTGTATTGGGTGCCGTATTCGCCGTGGTACTGGCCCGTATCTTTTTTCAGGATGTCCAACCGGCTTATGTGGCCGGACTGGGGATATTTCTGGTCGGCATGGCTTATTGCCTGGAGTACTTTCGGAACCGGAAACGGGGACAAAAGAAAGGAGGGCAAGGCTGTTGAAACAGATCATCTTGGGAACCGCGGGGCATATCGACCATGGCAAGACGTCCCTGATAAAGGCGGTCACCGGCACGGAAACCGACCGCCTAAAGGAGGAGAAGCTTCGGGGTATCACCATCGAACTGGGTTTTGCCGACCTGGATCTTCCCAACGGCCATCATCTGGGTATCATCGATGTGCCGGGGCATGAAAAATTTGTCAAAAATATGGTGGCCGGTGCCACCGGAATCGATATGGTGGCCATGGTGATTGCCGCTGATGAAGGGGTAATGCCGCAAACCAGGGAACATATGGAGATTTGTACCCTCCTGGGAATCCGTCATGGCCTGTTCGTGCTTACCAAGGTTGACCTTGTGGATGAGGAGTGGCTCGAGCTGGTGCTTGAGGATGTGCACGATTTCGCCCTGGGCACATTTCTAGAAGGGGCGGATGTGCTGCTCGTATCAACCCTGAGCGGCCAGGGTATTCCTGAATTCGTGAACGCCCTGGAACGGCTAAGCGGGGCCATACCGGAACGGCAGGCCCTGGATCTTTTTCGTCTTCCGGTGGACCGTGTGTTTACCATGAAGGGATTCGGCACCGTCATTACCGGGAGTTTGATTTCAGGACGGGTGAGCGTGGGCGACACTTTGACGGTTTATCCCACCGGTGTGACCGCCAAGGTCAGGGGGATTCAGGTCCACAACAGCAGCGTGGATCAGGCGGTCGCAGGTATGCGCACGGCCATCAATTTTCAGGGGCTTGACAAAAACAGCGTCCAGCGGGGAGATGTGATGGGAAAACCCGGTGAGCTGCAGGCGAGCTATATGCTGGACATCTCGTTACGCTATTTGAACAGCAACCAGAAACCAATCAAACATCGCGCTCCCGTCCGCTTTCATACGGGCACCAGCGAAATCCTTGGGCATTTGATTCTATTGGATTCAGAAGAGCTTGCCCCGGGTGAGACCACCATGGCCCAGGTGCACCTGCGCTACCCCGTGACTGTTGTGCGGGACGACCGGTACGTTATCAGGAGCTATTCTCCCATTCGCACCATCGGCGGCGGCCGGGTGTTGAACCCCATACCGGTGAAGCACAAGCGCTTTAAACCCGACACCATGACCGGATTAGATCGCTTGAAAGATGCCGATCCGGCAGCCCTTGTGATTCAGCAGGTACTGGCGGCAGGCTATAGTGGGGTCGTTTTCTCGGCGCTGAAACTCATGGTGAATCAGTCCGATAAGAAACTGAACGACCTGTTGCAGGACCTGTTGTCAAAAAAGATCATCATGCTGGTGGACAGGGAGGGCCGCCGGTATGTTCATCATGATCATGTAAAACAACTCCACGATACCCTGAGGGGATTTTTAGACGCGTTTCATCGAGCCCATCCCCTTAAAAGCGGGATGTCCAAGGAAGAGCTCAAATCCAAGTTTCCCTCTCTGGTCGACCGCAAGCTGCTCAATCTGGTGATGACACGCATGCTCAAACAGGGTGACATCATTCAGGAGGAAAAAACCGTCCGTCTAGCCGCCCATCGCGTTTCTCTGGGAAAGGATCAGGTGGATGTCCGCAAAAAGATCACGCGGATATACCGGGAAAGCGGACTGACGCCTCCCTATTTCAGGGAGCTGGTCAAATCCCTGGACTCGGAAACGGACAATGCCAAGGACGTGCTCATGCTTCTTGTGGCGGAGAATAAGATCATCAAGGCCAAGGAAGACCTCTATTTTGATGCTCGAGCCGTGGAACGGTTGGAGAAACGGCTGGTCGATTTTTTGAAAGCCCATGGTGAGATCACCACTCCCCAATTTAAGGATATGACCGGCGTGTCCAGGAAGTATGTCATCCCCCTGGCGGAATATTTCGATGCCCGCAACGTCACCCTGCGGGTGGGGGATACCCGCAAACTGAGGGGAGGGTAAATCTCCGCGGTTTGGGAAGGATGATTCGAAGCAGCCCCTAAAGGAGCACTAATGGAAGATTTCAAGAGCTTTGCCGCCATACGCATTATCATCGGGATAATCGTGGTCCTGGCAATACTAGGGGCCGTGGGTCCCTTAATGACGTATTTCAATGCGTTGGGTCCCAAGGACAACGCCGGCAAGCCTGCCGGAACGTCCCCGCTGCAGGTGGAGGGGCATCCCCAGTCGATACCCGCCGACTCCGGCCTGAAAGATGCGCAAACCCGGCATATTGGCGATAAGCCTGCCCACTCCCCTGCAGAGGTTGACACCAAGAAAACGGGATCTTCCTACGCTGAATCGGAGAAACACCCATCCCAGAAACCCGGGGCGGGCCATGGGCAAGAGACTTCACCCGAGGCTCCACGCGCTGTGCAAAGCGGGTCCCAGGATTATGCTAGGGATCATATTGGGGATGATGGTAGGGCTGACATTGGGAAGGCGCCTCTCCATCACACAGATCAACAGAGACCAGCTGCGGACGGCAAGACAGTATCCGAAGGTGCTGCCTCCCACCTCCCGGTGGAGACGGCTGCACGAGACGACAAGCCCACAGCCGGCGACCATGCCGCCCATGATGACCGCTCCTCCCGCGGTCACGGCCCCGTCGGACAGGATACCGCCGGCCGCATCCGCGGGGTCGCCTTTATCGAAGCCACCATCAAACCCCTGGACCACGAGCTGAATGAGCGCTTTTGGGGATGGCGGCCCAATGACATCCTGAATATAACCGACAATGTGAATAATGTGCAGCTGGGGGTGCTTGAAGTCACTCGCCGGACCGCCATGATTCTGGCTGAACGGATTTCCCGGACGGGAATAACAGCCGCCTTTGACGAAAATCTGGAACAGGCCATGAACTGGTTCATGATCAAGTCGGATCGCTACTGGTTTCCCTCCGCGGAGTCCAAATACAATGCTGGACTGGACGAGTTCGCCCTGTATAGGGAAAGGCTCGAAAGGGAGGCGGCCAATTTTTATACACGCGCCGATAACCTCATCCCGCTGCTCATGGCCTATGAGGACCTCTTGGGAAGCTGCGAGGAAAACCTGGTTAAAAAGACCGAGGAGGACGGCTCGCCGGTCAGTTTTTTTAAGGCCGATGATTACATTTTTTATGCCAAGGGGGTGGCCGGCGCCATGGCGACCATTCTGGAAGCCGTAGGGGTGGATTTCAAAGTCATTCTTGAATCCCGGCGGGGTCTTAACGATCTTCACCATGCCGTTGAAGCGTGCCATCATGCCCTGGAGATTCATCCGCGGATCATACTGGATAGCGAGCCCAGCAGCATATTCGCCAACCATCGCGCCAACATGGCCGCCCCCCTGAGTCACGCCCGCTTCTACCTCGGGGTTTTGATTAAGACCTTGTCAACCTGATTCCAGCCAGCCCCGATTTCACACTCAGTTCCAGGGGGCGGGCAGGGGCTGGTCTACGAACATGGCCGCGATACGGTCGGCGAAGAGCATGCCCTTTATGGTCAGGGCGATTCGGGCTCCGGGTCCAGGCACGCCCCCTGGATCACCCCCAGTAACAACAGCGCGACCGCCATCGAACCTGACCGTGAAACCCACGACATCGTGACCGCCTCTGGTGTT
>CAZWGD010000251.1:0-4011 GCA_964633235.1 uncultured Desulfobacteraceae bacterium
CTTTGATGAGCCTCAAGCCCGCTTCTCTTTCATCGAGCATGCCCACTACGACAATTGCCATCCGATGCCTCCTGTCCCTCACATGGGATATATTTGCGCTTCATCTGCCTGAGGCGCGCCTGTGTTTCTAATCCTCTGCGTGCTTAAAAAACAATGATTGCAGGCAGCGCTTATCTTTTTGGGAATATCCTGATTTAATGCCGGATTTCATCTGGGGATTTACTGCCGGGATTTTATGCCGGCTTTGAAACGGTCCCAAAAATTCCGGTCCACATCCTTCCAGGCAGCTCCCCACCGTCTTTCAAAATAGGATGTCGGCAGTCTTTCCTGCCAGGATCCCCAGGGATTTTCGCCGCTTGCTTGGGCGTTCAGGGCGTCCTCAAGATACTTGACAATGTCGCCGATCTCTTCCTTGGGGATATAGGAGTACGCCCCGCCCTTGATGGTACGGACCAGGGTGTCCGGGGAAAAAGCATGGGCGGTCAACATCACTGCCGGAATCTTTTTGCGGTTGGCCAGTTCCAGCAGCTCATATCCGTTGACGCCCATGATATCCAAAACGGCGATATCGAAATCCCGGGACGCCAGTAGCCGTTTGGCCTCGCCAAATGAGGACGCCTTAGTGACATCACACATGTCCAGCAACTCCTCCAACACCTCCAGGATATCCGATTCGTCATCGACAATCAGTACTTTCTTCCCTTTTACGGGACTGTCACCGGGCACGGCGAATCCTCCTTTTTTGGGATCGGTTAAAGACCCAACTCCGACCATCGGCTTTTGACCCGCTTTACGATATCGGCATCGAGTTCGATGGGGATGGGCTTGTCCTTCCAATCATAGGGTATGGTGGCGTCCAGCAACAGCCGGCCGGTGATTTCCCGGGCGCTGATGGGCAGGGAGGGGTCCAGCGGTGTGGACCGGCCGCGTTTGATCACCTGGCTGCGGTTGGGCTGGAATCTGAAACTGAGGGCATACATCACCCTGGGAATATCCCAGGGGTCGATATCCTCGTCCACCACGATGACCGTTTTTAATCCATAGGCCCCCATTTCGGTGGAGATGGCCGCCGTGAGCACCTGGTCGGCGTGGCCGGGATACATCTGCTTCATAGAGATGATGGCCAGGAACCTGCCGGACCCTTCCGGAGGGCAGTAAACGGCTTTCAAACCGGGAATGCGCATGGCCAGGAGCTGTTGCCAGAGGGTGGCCCCGTAGGAAAGCGCCATGGTCATGTGGGTGTCGGTCACGGCTCGGCCCACCGTGGTTCCCCAGAGGATCGGATCGTTTCGATGGGTAACGCACTGGACGTCCATGTAGTTGCGGGGATCCGTACCGACACCCGAATAATAGCCGGTATATTCCCCGAAGGGCCCTTCCTCCATAAACTTGTCGGCGTCCACCTCGCCTTCGAGGACGATCTCCGCGTGAGCCGGGATGGGAAGATCGACCACTTCGCCCTTGACGACCTCTACGGGTTCACCACGCAGGGCGCCCGCCACGTCGTATTCAGATGTAAAGGCCGATACCCTTGCCGCTCCCAGGATGAACAGTAGGGGGTCACAACCGATTACCGAGGCCACCGGCATGGGTTTGCCCATAGCCTGATATTTTTTCAGCATGATGTCGGCGTGTTTGCCCTTGATGAACTGGGTGCCGATCTTGTTTTTGCCCAGAAGTTGGGAACGATAAGTCCCCAGATTCACCCAACCGGTCTCCGGATCCTTGCTGATGAAGAAATGAGCGGTGCCGATGTAGCGGCCCCCGTCCAGCGGGTACCACTGCGGCACGGGAAACTTGAAAAGATCGATATCATCCCCGGTTAAAATATTCTCTTTGCAGGGCGCACCCGCTTTGTCCACATATTTGGGTTCCACCAGGTTGTCCCCCAGCTTGGCCCAGTGTTCGTACAGATCCACCAGGGTGGAGTCCAGGGGTAGGCCCAGGATAAAGGCCAGTCTTTGGGTGGTGGTACACACACTGGTGATCACCGGCGTTTCGTAATCTTTTACGTTTTCGAATAGAAGCGCCGGGCCGCCGGCCTCTTCGTTGAGCTTGGCGATATGTGACAGTTCCAGGTTCCAGTCGACCTCTGCGGTGATGCGTTTGCACAATCCCTTTTCCTCACCCTTGTTTACAAAATCTCGCATGTTTTTCATCGATCAGCTTCTCCTATTTTGGTATTTTAATGCGTTTCATGGCCTGCTCCATCAACAACTGATAGCCGGATTTCGCCCCGATTACGGATTTGGCCTTTTTACGGCTCCAAACGGTTTCGGGGCGGGCCTGAACAATAAAAATATTCTTGGGGAAGTCCAGGTCGTTATCGATGGCCCATTCGATATCCATGGGCCGGCCGTAATGGTCTTCGATATGTTTGCCCATGTTGACCAGTTCCTTGACCTCCCGATCCTCCAGACAGCAGACGCCCTGCATCTCTTCTTCAATTTCGCTATCCATGACGCCACCCCGGTCCGGGTCGAATATACACTGAATGTGCTTGGTGGATATGGTTTTGGCGGTCGTCTCCATCACGATTTTATCCACGACAAACTTATCCGGATTAACGGAGCCGGAGACCACCGTTTCGCCCAGCCCCCAGCTGCCCTCAATGACCACCTTGGAAAGATCGCCATCGGTAGGATTCAGGGTGAACATCACCCCGGCGGCCCTTGAATTGACCATTTGCTGGACACCGACGCTGATGAGGACCTTTTCATGGGGGAAGTTATTCTTGTTGCGGTAATCGATGGCGCGGGAAGTGAACAGACTGGCCCAGCATTGCTGGACCTTCTCAACAATGCGGTCCAGCCCTTCGATCCACAGATAGGTGTCCTGCTGCCCGGCGAAACTGGCCGTGGGCAGGTCCTCCGCGGTCGCACTCGAGCGGACGGCCACGGGGACCGTGTCCAATCCGCATTTTGCGCATAGGCGATCGTAAGCCTCTGAAACGGCCGTCCTGATTTCCGCTGAAAAATCGGCAGCCATGATTAAGCGCTGGATCGCCTGGCTGGCGGCATTCAGCGAATCCAGATCGTCTCTTGGCAGTTTCCCGAGAATGTGGAATATCTCGTCCTGTATCCCCGCGGTATCGACAAACTGACGATAGGCCTGAGTGGTTACGGCGAAGCCGGGAGGCACCCTCACTCCGGCGGTGATCATCTCCCCCAGGCTGGCGTTTTTTCCACCCACCATTTGAAGGGATGCTTTGGTAAGGTCTTCGAAATTGAGGATGTAGTGCATGGGTTTCTCCCAGTTGTTCATCGCTGCAGGGCCGATACATCCCGTGCCTGTGGGAGGGCCTGGAAAATGCCCTCCCATGGGCTAGTGAATCAACACACTGATTTTGGTCTGATATATCCCCTCGTGCTGAGGACGGAGGGGGAACCGCCGATTTGTTAAGCGGCCCTTTCAACAATGGTGACCACTCCTGTATCACCGTCTACCTTCAAGATGTCTCCGGTCTTGATCACCTGGGTGGCCAAACCGGTTCCGGTCACGGAAGGAATACCATACTCTCTGCACACGATGGCCGCATGACTGGTGAGTCCACCGATGTCAGTGACGGCTGCTTTGATGTTGGTAAATACAGGCGCCCAGGATGGATTGGTGGTAGGGCAAACCAAAATTTCCCCGGGCTTGATATCCACGATCTCTTTAAGCATCCTCACCACCCGGGCCGGTCCTTGGATAGAGCCGGCGGATGAGGCGAATCCCTTAATCTCGCTAACTTCCCCACCGGACGGGGCTTCCATGCCCTTGAGCCACTCTTTCACTTTGTCGGTGGTGATGCCCCAGAGCATGATAGTAAACGGCTCCGCCACCTCTTCAGGCGGCACGCCCAACGCCGGGGAGGGACTCCACTGCCTGGCGGCTTCCAGGATTTTACGGCGCTTTTGGGCCTTGGCTTGATAATAAGAGCCCCGCATGGGGATATCGACACCCAAGGCCCACCCGGTTGAGATTTCGGTGAGCAGTTCGGGTATCTCATAGCGGTTGAACATGAAAATA
>CAZWGD010000252.1:0-3983 GCA_964633235.1 uncultured Desulfobacteraceae bacterium
CCTGGGAACATATCTGACGCCTATCCTGCTGGGTGGCACCGACAGTATGATGATCGGCAATCTTATTGCCCAGGAATTCGGAGCGGCCAGGGATTGGCCTTTCGGATCGGCCATTTCTTTCGTGCTCATGTATATCACCTTTATCGTACTCTGGTTACGAGCCGTTGTCGCTTCACGATCAAAAGGAGTCAGCTATTGACATGGCGGAACAACTCTCCGTGCAAAGAATGAATCCACCCCTTAAAAAAAGCCGGCGTCGCGGAAAAAGGCATTCACCGCTGGAATACACCAAAAAAAAGTGGTTCCAACTGACCATGTGGCTGGGCTTTATTTTTCTTTATTTTCCCATCGTTTCATTGATCGCCTTCAGTTTCAACAACAGCCGCCGTAACATTACCTGGCAGGGATTTACTTTCAAGTACTACATCAAGGCCTATTACAATGAGTCACTTATCGACGCCTTTTTGAACAGCCTGATCGTGGCCGGGATTTCAACAGTGGTTTCAACCATTCTGGGCGCCATGTTGGGCCTGGCCCTGTACCGTTTCCGGTTTCCCGGCAAAAGCACCTTTGACGGGTGGGTGCACCTGCCCATCATCATTCCTGAAATATGCATGGGCGTGGCCATGATGGCTTTTTTTTCACGCATGAATATCCCCCTGGGGCTATTCACGATAACGGTCAGTCATATCGCCTTCTCGATTCCTTTTGTGGCCATGGTTATCCGGGCGCGCATGTCCGGCTTTGATTACTCTCTGGAAGAGTCATCACGCGACCTCGGCGCCAACCAATGGCAGACGTTTATCCATGTTACCTTGCCCCATATGGTGCCCGGTATTGTTGCCGGTGCCCTCCTGGCCCTCACGCTTTCCCTGGATGATTTCGTAATCACCTTTTTCACCTGCGGCCCGGGATCAACGACCCTGCCCATTAAGATTTTTTCCATGATACGATTCAGTGTAACGCCCGAAGTGAACGCAGCCTCTACAGTCCTGATTGTTCTCACCCTGACCTTGGCGGGAGCGACAATGCTCATCCAAGCCCGCATGGGCAAAAAGAACGGTGGTATCGCAATATGACAGCATCAAAATCCATCATCAGTATCCGCAATGCAACCAAGCGATTCGGCAGTGCCGTCACGGCGGTGGATAACGTCTCTTTGGAAATCGAGGAAGGAGAATTTTTTGCTTTGCTGGGCCCTTCAGGGTGCGGGAAGACGACCCTGTTGCGCATGATCGCCGGGTTTGAAATTCCCACAGATGGTGAAATATTTGTGGATGGTCAAGACATGAACGGAGTGGATCCCAACCATCGTCCCGTAAATATGGTTTTTCAGTCCTACGCTGTGTTTCCCCATATGACCGTGGCCAAAAACGTCGGCTACGGCCTCAAAGTCACCGGCGTGGCCCGGGATGAGATCGAAAAACGTGTTGAAGAGGCGTTATCTCTTGTTAAGCTGAGTGGTTTTGAAAATCGTTTTCCCAGTCAGCTGTCCGGCGGACAGCAGCAGCGGGTGGCACTGGCACGGGCCTTAATCAAAAAGCCAAAAGTCCTGCTTTTGGACGAACCACTTTCCGCGCTGGATGCCAAACTGCGGGAGGCCATGCAGATCGAACTGGTAAAGTTACAACAGTCCGTGGGGATCACATTTATCATCGTGACCCATTCCCAGGATGAAGCCTTATCCGTGGCCGATCGCATAGCGGTTATGGAAGCGGGTGTCTTGCGGCAGACGGCCACACCGATTGAGCTGTATGAGAATCCTAACGGCCGCTTCTGCGCGGATTTTATCGGCAAGATCAATCTGCTGGAAGCAGAGGTGGCCGGGGTCGATGGGGGAAGGCTTTTGGTCGGGATCAAGGGCGAGGAGCATAAGATCAAGGTGCCTTACGATGGCGAGGCTCAGGGTGAAATCGGTATCGCCATTCGTCCGGAGAAACTGCGCCTGAGCAGAGCCACACCTTCTGGAGAGACCATCAAGATACCGGTGAAAATAACCAACATGGTTTATTACGGCAACACCAGCCATATCTACGTTGAAAGCGCCAACGGCCTCGGTTTGACGGTTGATTATAAAAACGAGGCCCGCGCTGCGGAATCATCCATTGCCATCGGTAGCGAGATGTGGGTATCCTGGCGACCGGAGGACACCCTGGTGTTGACAGCCTGATCCCTGATCTCGAAACCATATAAGCCAAAGCCCTACAACCACCTCTCGATACCGCCCGGTAAAGCATGATCGCAAAGCGTGCGTGGATTCTGAGAACGACGGATTTCCGTCAACATAATTCGTGATGACCTAAAGGAGTTTATTATGGATCAAAAAACCAAGTTCGACACGGCCGATCTTTGGCGTAAGGATCGCGATCACTGCATCCATCCCTGGACCGACTTCGCGACCTTCAAAGAGACCGGCTCCGACATCATGGCGGAATCGGAGGGCGCCTATGTCGTTGACTCCGACGGCAAACAGTACCTGGACGGCATCGGTGGGCTCTGGTGTGTTAATATCGGCTACGGCCGGCAGGAAATGGCTGCCGCCATTGCCGAGCAGGCTCAACGGCTTTGCTACTACTCCACCTTCGGCCACATTGCTTCACCACCGGCGGCCACATTGGCGGCAAAACTGGCCCAACTGGCACCCGGGAGCCTGAATCATGCCTTTTTTGGGACCGGCGGCTCCATGGCCAATGATACGGCTATCCGGGTGATTCATTTTTACTTTAACCGCCTGGGCAAAAAGCACAAAAAACAGATTATCTCCCGGGTGGACGGGTACCACGGAAGCACCTATCTAACCATGTCCATGACCGGTGTGGCTTTCGATCACATCGGATTCGATATCATCGAGGACTTCATCCACCATCTTCCGGCCCCCAATGTATACCGGCGTCCGCCCGGCGTCAGCGTGGAAGCGTTCTGTGATCAAAAGGTGGCCGACCTGGAGAACAAAATTCTTGAATTGGGGCCTGAAAATGTGGCCTGCTTTATTGCCGAGCCGATTATGGGGGCAGGGGGGGTGATCGTTCCACCGCCTGGGTATCAGCGCCGAACATGGGAGGTGTGCCGGAAATACGAGGTGCTTTATATCTCCGATGAAGTGGTCACCGCCTTCGGCAGACTGGGGGAGATGTTTGCCTCCCAGGCGGTTTTCGATGTGACCCCGGATGTGCTGGTATGCGCCAAGGGAATTGCCTCAGGCTACCTGCCCCTGGGCGCCACGCTGTTTTCCGATGAGATCTACGACGTTATCAGCGTGCCCCAGGCCGAGGGGGCCATGTTCACCCATGGGTTTACCTATTCCGGGCACCCGGTCAGCTGCGCCGCCGGCAATAAAAATATAGAGATCATTGAGCGTGAAGATATTTGCGGCCATGTTCGCGAAGTGGGGCCTTATCTGGAGCAACAACTGGCAACCCTACTCGACCTCCCGATTGTGGGGGATGTGCGCGGGAAAGGCTTCATGATGTGTATTGAAAATGTCGCCGACAAGGAAACCAAGGCGCTGCTGCCCCCTGAGATCCATATCGGCGACCGGATTGCTGCGCATTGTCAAAAAAGGGGGCTCATCGTCAGGCCCCTGGCTCACCTTAACATCATATCGCCCCCCCTTATTCTCACCAAGGAACAGATCGATACCCTGGTTGCTGTTTTGCGGGAGAGCATCATGGCCACCATGGATGATCTGGTTCGTGAAGGGTTTTGGCGAGATTAAAAAGGAGACCGTAATGAAAAGCGGAAAAAAAACCCGAGCAATGTTTCAAAGGGCACAGCAGTCGATCCCTTGCGGTGTCAACTCAAATTTCAGGTACTGGGGTGACGAGGAAACCCTCGTTTTGAAAAGGGCCAAGGGAGCCTATATCTGGGACCAGGACGATAAAAAATATATCGACTACCGCCTCGGCTTCGGCCCTGTGGTCTTGGGACACGCTCATGAATCCGTACTGGAAATGATCAGGGAAGGGCTGCAAATCGGCAACGCT
>CAZWGD010000253.1:0-3964 GCA_964633235.1 uncultured Desulfobacteraceae bacterium
GGCCCTGCGCGAAAAACCTCACTGTCTTGGCCATGTGATTATCAACCCCCCCCGGGTGGTGGACATCAACTACACCGATTGGGTCATCGGGTTCTGTGACGCCGGTATTCCGGTCACGGCTTACAGCGCATTGATGGGAGGGGCCACAGGTCCGGCCACACGCGCCGGGATGCTGGTACAGGCCATTGCCGAAACCCTGGCCCTGGTGGTACAGGTACAGAGCTATAAGCCCGGCCACCCCCTTTGTTTCTGCTCCTTCAACCCTTCCATGGACATGCGCACCGGACTGTGGTCTTTCGGCAACCCTGAATATGGCATTGTGGGAGGCGGCATTTCGGCCATGGCCAAATTCTACGGCGTCCCCTGCGCCGGATTCTCCATCTGCGACTCCTGCGACACGGACCAGCAAACCGCCTTCGAGAAGGCCTTCAAGCTGTACACCTACGCCTTGAGCGGCATCAGCTATGTCTGGGACCTGGGCGGTATGGCCGGCTTCAACTTCGTTACCTGGCCGGAAATGGTTTTGCAGGATGAATTCGCCGGTCTTATGGGCAGCTATCTTGAGGGCATCAAAGTGGATGAAGAGCGTATGGCCGTGGATGAAATTCTCAAGGTGGGACCGCTGCCGGGCAGTTATCTGCGTGAGAAGCATACCCGCCAGTGGTACCGCAAGGAGTTCTTTTTGCCTGAACTCAGTTCCCGCGATTTCTTCGAAACCTGGGAGCGGGGCCATACCGACCTGATGGAAAAGGCCAAACAGAAAACCGCCCGGATTCTGGAAAACGCCGAATCGCCGGTGTCACCCGAAATCCGTCAGGAGATCGATGACTATCTCGATTTCGTTAAAAAACGCGACCTGGATGCATCCGACAAATAATCTATGCGAAACTGTTATGTAGACCTTATAAAGGGAGGATAAGATGACGATCACGATTGATGAGGCATATTTTGAGAAGCTGGCTCAAACCGTTGTTGACTGTGAAAAGGAAGAATGCGAGCGCCTGCTCAAGGAAGGCCTGTCCAGTGGCATGGACCCGCTGGATGCCGTTGAAAAGGGGCTCGGGGTCGGGATAAAGAAAGTGGGCGATGATTTCGGCCAGGGAATCTGCTTCCTGCCCGAACTGATCGGAGCCGCCGATGTCATGAAAATCGGCGTGGGCCTGGTGGATAGCGCCATTAAGGCCGGCGGGGGTACCCGTGAAAGCAAGGGCAAGGTGATCATCGGCACCATCAAGGGCGATATCCACGATATCGGAAAATCAGTAGTGGCGGCCGTAATGCAGGCCAACGGCTACGATGTGGTGGATCTGGGTATCGATATCGACATGGACACCTTTATCGAGGCCATTAAACAGGAAAAACCCGACGTATTGTGCATGTCCAGCCTCCTGACCCTGACCCTGATCTACATGGGCAAGGTAATTGATAAAATCAAGGAGGTGGGCTTGCGTGATCAGGTCAAAATCCTGGTGGGCGGTTGTCCGGTCACCCAGGAGTTCGCCGATGAAATCGGCGCCGACGATGTGGGTTTCGACGCCCAGGACGGAGTCAACAAGCTGAACCGGTTGATGGGTCTGGCCTGAGAACCTTGGAGATCATCTAAACCAATCAGTACCCGACAATACCGGTATGCCGGTCGAATATGGATTTTTGTCAAAAGATCATATACTGCCTCTGTTCACAAATTGACATATTCTCCGGCAACTGATACATGTTGTGCATCGAACTTCACTACGCCCTAAAAATCGACCACTGCAACTTAAAAAAATAGGGGTTAACGGGTTGAAAAGATAGCCTGACCATAACCACGCACCGCTTCCAGTCAAAACATCAAGGGCATACGGCGGATTGGCAAACCTGACAATCGTGATCGAGCTCTGGTGTGTGGTTATGACGCCTTTCAATGACCCGTCGCTCATATTACAATTCAACTTCCAGTAAAAGCCACGGGTAAACGTGGCTTTTTTTTTGAGGTTACCGATGGCCGATTTGTCTATCTTATTTCAAAATGTATCCTTTACCTATGAAAGAGCGTCGCAGCCCCTGATCCGTAATTTATCGGTGCACTTTACCCGGGGTTGGACGGGCATCGTTGGTGCCAACGGCGTAGGAAAAAGCACCCTTTTGAAACTTGCCACCGGAGAATTAGCGCCGCAACAAGGGCGCGTGATAATCCCTGAATTGGCGATCTACTGTCAACAGCGCACAGACAATGCTCCCGACGGCCTGTACGCTTTGGTTTGTTCCCCGGATAGAGAAGCCTTCGCGATCAGGGAGCGCTTGGGTGTTGAGAATGATTGGATGGAGCGGTGGACCACTCTCAGTCACGGTGAACGTAAACGTGCTCAAATTGCTGTTGCCGCATGGCGGAAGCCGCAGGTGCTGGCCGTAGACGAACCCACCAACCATCTCGATGAAAAAGCTCAGGATATGCTGTTTACAGCTCTTTCGAGTTTTCGAGGGATCGGCATGCTGGTAAGTCACGACCGCACCCTATTGGACAATTTATGTCATCAATGCCTCTTTATGGAGCCACCCGAGGCCGTATTGCGGCCGGGCAACTATTCCCACGGCTTGCAACAGGCGGAAATAGACAGACTTACCGTTCAGAAACAACACACTCACGCCAAACATCATCTTTCGAGATTAAAGCGCGAAGCAGCCAGACGAAGAGATACCGCCTCACAGGCCCATCGAAAACGATCCAAGCGGGGACTGACCCTGAAGGATCATGATACGCGGGAAAAAATAAACCGGGCGCGTATTACTGGAAAAGACGGCATCGCCGGGCAACGATTAACTCAGCTCGGGGGCCGCTTAGCCCAAGCCCGGAAGAAAATGGACAGTATAAAGATCACGAAAACGTATAAGATGGGTATCTGGATGGCGGGTGCAAAATCAAAACGGGATACCCTTTTTAGTTTGTCTGCCGGAACCCTTCCCCTCGGTGAAGACAGACATCTGCACTTTCCCGATTTATCGATGAAGTCCAATGATCGTATTGCCCTCACAGGGTTAAACGGCAGCGGGAAAAGCACGTTAATTGGCCGTATCATGCAATCACTCAACCTGCCGGAGAATCATGTCACCTATCTACCCCAGGAGATCGACATCCATGAATCACAAGACATCATGGAGCGAGCGCGACAGCTTCCGAATCAGAGACTCGGACAGATGATGACCGTAGTCAGCTGCCTGGGATCAAGGCCTCATCGGCTCTTGGAAAGCGTGGAGCCAAGTCCCGGAGAAATTCGAAAAATTCTTCTTGCCACAGGTATTGCCAATGCACCCCATCTGATTGTCATGGATGAACCCACCAATCATTTGGATTTACCTTCCATTGAATGCCTGGAGAACGCCCTGTTCGACTGTCCCTGCGGGTTGTTGCTTGTAAGCCATGACAAGCGTTTCTTAGCAGCTCTGACCCATCAACGATGGCACATATCTGTAGACAGCGGGACTAAAGGGAAGTATGTCTTGGTAGTGACTTGACGGCATGGAAAATCGTGTGGCTGCTATGGCTTGCGGAACCAAAAAGTTGTTTTAATGGAGAGTAAAAACGTTGATGCGGCCTGGTTTTTAAAAACAAATCTGCCTAAAATACCGCCAAAAATGAGTATTGCCAGACAACTGATCGACTGGTTCTCACAGCAGTGATGTCAAGGTCGTTATCAAAAATAAACCTTTCAGACCAATTTGAAGTTTAAGAAAAAGCATGCAAATAATAGCTCCCTTCCATCCTTGTGGTTCCACAACCGCCAAAAAGAATAGTGACCTTTGCATTCTCGGTGTATTTTTTAAGCTTGATAAAGTTGGGGTTCTCACGGTCAGGCCCCTGCTCTACGGTAACATCTCCATTCCATAAATTCTGATCGATCAGATAATAGCCAAAGGATGAGTTGCCAGAACCGGTGGCCGGGTCTTCGAGATACCCGAATTTTGGCGCAAAAACGCGCGTGCGATA
>CAZWGD010000254.1:0-3951 GCA_964633235.1 uncultured Desulfobacteraceae bacterium
CAAATTCCACCACTTCGGCACATTGGGTTATTCCCGGGGGTTATTCCGATTTTTGTTCTTCAGACGAAGTTCCTGCGCGAGTGTCTTTGGCCGTGTCGGTACCGCCGGGTTTCGGAGCGGCCTGATCTTCGATAGGCGCTTGGTCCGTTATTACGGAGCTATCCGTCCTGTGGCTGGAAATATAGGCCAATGCCAGAGACGTGATCATGAATATGATCGCCGCCGCAGTGGTGGCCTTGCTGAGGAAGGTGGATGCACCCGAACTTCCAAATAGGGTTTGACTGGCGCCCCCGCCAAATGCGGCGCCCATATCGGCCCCCTTACCCGTTTGCAATAGAACAATCATTATCAGGGCGACACAGACGAACACATGAATCACTATCAGTAATATGGACATGCTGTTTTCTTTTTTTTCTAATTCTGATTAAAAAGCACCAGTCGGCTGAACACCTCCGCTGACAGGCTTGCCCCGCCAACCAGGGCACCGTCCACATCGGGCCGGTCCATGATATCTTTAATATTTCCCGGTTTTACGCTACCCCCATATAGTATTTTCAGGGATTTTGCAAGCCTATTTCCAAAGCTTTTTTCCATCAAAGACCGTAAAAAGGCATGCACCTCCTGGGCTTGGTCGCTGGTGGCCGCTTTTCCCGTACCAATAGCCCACACAGGTTCATAGGCCATGACCAGGGTATCCAACACCTCCGCGGGAACTCCTGCCAACCCCTTTTTTATCTGGGTCTCCAGTACGGAAAAGGTTTCTCCGGATTCCCGCTGGAGCTCGGTTTCACCCACACACAGGATCGGTATTAATCGCGCCTGAAGGGCGGCCTGGATTTTCTTGTTTACCCCGTCATCCGTTTCGGAAAAAAACTGCCTGCGCTCCGAATGTCCGATAATCACGTATTCACAGCCCGCATCGACCAGCATATCAGCAGATATTTCCCCGGTGTACGCGCCCTCGGTCTTCCAGAAAAGATTCTGTGCCCCGAGGGAGACATTGCTGCCCCGCAGTACATCGAAAACCGGCCCAAGGGAGGTAAACGGGGGGGCGATCATGATGTCCACGTCATGGGTGCCGGATACCAATTTCAGCAGTTGCCGAGCCATTTCCACAGCTTGCCGGCCGGTTTTAAACATTTTCCAGTTTCCCGCGATCAGGGCTTTGCGTTGGGACATAATCCGTCTCCTTCAGTCAGGCTTTATAATTGGCCGCCGATCATTGCCGCCAGATCAACCATACGGCTTGAATACCCAAACTCGTTGTCATACCAGGAAAGCACCTTGACCATGTTTTCCGTTACGTAGGTGCTGTCGGCATCGACGATGGAGGAGAAGCTTGATCCGTTAAAGTCGCACGAAACCAGGGGTAAATCGGTGTACCCCAGGATACCGGGCATCAGGTCGTCCGCGGCCTCCTTAAGTGCATGGTTCACGTCACTGACGGTCACCCCTGGTTTTTCCACGGCCACTACCAGGTCTACCAGCGAAACATTGGGGGTGGGTACGCGCACGGCCAGGCCGTTCAGCTTTCCTGAAAGCTCCGGTATCACCAGGGCCACTGCTTTTGCGGCGCCCGTGGTGGTTGGAATCATTGACAAGGCTGCGGCACGGGCTCTGCGGAGGTCGCGATGGGGAAGATCCAGAAGGCGTTGATTCCCGGTATAGGAGTGGATCGTCGTCATTAGTCCATGTTTGAGGCCGAAATTATCAAGCAGCACCTTGGCCACCGGCGCCAGGCAGTTGGTCGTGCAAGAGGCATTGGAAATGATATGATGCCTGCGGGGATCATACTGACTGGCGTTTACCCCCATGACGATGGTAATGTCGGGGTCTTTTGCAGGAGCTGAGATCACGACCTTCCGGGCACCGGCGGATAGATGTTTGGCGGCGTTTTCGCGATCCCGAAACACACCCGTGCACTCGGCCACGATATCGGCCCCGAGATTTCCCCACTCTATCCGGACCGGATCTTGTATAGAGCAGTAGGGAATGTCATGGCCGTCTACGGTAATGGCATCTTTTTTGGCGCTAACCGTGGAGCCCATCCGGCCATGAACGGAATCATACGCCAGTAGATGCGCCATGGTGTTGATGTCCCCAAGGTCATTGATCCCGACCACTTCAACCTCCGGGTGTGCCAACGCGGCCCTCAGCACCAATCGACCAATCCTGCCAAATCCGTTAATACCTAATTTGATCTTCACGATTCTCTCCTTATACTATATTTTAATTTGCCATCTGAAAGTCGGTGTCCGTCCCAGGAGGAAACGCCTGAAGGAGTAGAGTTCCGTGAGCAACCCATTCCGACAGGCCGGCGGGTGTTAACCACGCTTATTGCCCTTTAAAATGCCGCTGGCCAGGGAAATGCTTTTTTTCCCGAAGGCTTCCAGTTCAATGGCCAATTGGTCTAAGGTGGTATCTTTTCGGGAGGTGGCGGCTTTAAACAGAATGGGCAGATTGACGCCGGAAAGGACCTCAATGCGTCCCTCTTCCAAAAAGGAGTAGCTCAGATTTGAAGGGGTACCGCCGAACATATCCGTCAGTATGAGCACGCCGTCTTCCTGGTCGACTTCCTGAATGCCCTTGCTGATCTTGCGGCGCAGTTTTTCCGCATTTTCGTTGATGTCCACCGATACCGATACCAGGGCCTCGGGGCGTTGCCCGAGGATGAATTCGGCGGCTTTGATGAGTGCCTCACCAAGCTGCTCGTGGGTGACGATAACGACTCCAATCATAGCTTTCCCCCTCGTGAACATAGGTGTTCACCCGGTCAAGTTCAGGCTGTTATCAAAAAAAGCCGCCGCTCAACGCCTTAACCTCGAGACTCCGGGCAAGCCGCAAATCTTATAGAATTCAAGATAACGCTTTTGTGAAGGCTGAAGGCTGTATTATCATCCGCCGACAACCGATAACGCACCCCAAAATTTTTATCTTGAATTCTATAGGTGGCCCCTATGGATGGTTACAACTATAAACACAATTACCATGGATGCAATAAGAGAACCATCATTTTTATGGCTCATCCGGATGCCAACAGCTCACCTTCCACCTTGACACCCGACGGCATTTTCTCTAAACTGCCACCTCTCTCGGTTCACCACAGCCAAGGCCGCCGATAATGAACAGCATAGCGTCGATTCTTGACATTCATAACCTCTCCAAACGGTACGGCGACCTCCAAGCCGTGAAAACCATCAGCTTTTCCATCAACCGGGGCGTCTGTTTTGGTTTGCTTGGTCCCAACGGTGCCGGGAAAACCACCACTATTGAAATGATCGAGGGCGTGACCGCGCCCACTGCCGGAGAGATTTTGTACAAGGGAAAGCCACGCGCGGCCGCTTTTAAGGAATCAGTAGGGATCAAGTTTCAGGAAACCGCCCTGCCGTCATTCCTGACGGTTCGAGAGACCTTGGCCACCTTTCAAGCCCTTTACCGGGATCCTGATGATATGGATGTGCTCATCGATCTGTGTCACTTAAAGGGTGTTATTGACCAGCCAAACGACAAGGTGTCGGGGGGGCAGAAACAGCGCCTGTTCCTTGCCCTGTCACTGATCAATAAGCCTGATCTGCTGTTTCTGGACGAGCCCTCCATCGGCTTGGATCCCCAGGCGCGCTGGGATCTCTGGAATATCGTGGAAACCATCAAAGCCCAGGGAAAGACCGTCATCATCACGACCCACTACATGGAAGAGGCCCAGCGACTGTGCGATGAAATCGCCATCATGGATCACGGGGGTATCATTGCCCAGGGCACCCCGGAAACATTGATCAGCAAGTACACCGGCGGCGAGACGCTGATTCTCCCTGAACGCCATCTTCGCTCCCCCCTCACCCGGCTCTCTCTGCCCTACCGCCGGGTCGGGAGCCAGGTGGAAATCGAAGTGGCCGATATGAATACCTGCCTTGCGGATTTGATGCAGCACAATGTTGACCTGACCGGTATGAC
>CAZWGD010000255.1:0-3937 GCA_964633235.1 uncultured Desulfobacteraceae bacterium
GTTCAAGGGGCTTTTTCGGATCATTGCCATGATTCCGATTCTGGTCCCTTCCCTGTTGCCCGGGATCGCACTGGTCTATCTTTTTGGCAATCAGGGTATGATCAAAGGTGTGTTGTTCGGCCACGATATTTACGGCCCCATAGGAATTGTGCTGGGGTCGATCTTTTTCACGTTCCCACATGCGCTGATCATCATTACCACGGCCCTGTCCATTTCTGACGCTCGTCTCTACGAGGCAGCCATTTCCCTGCGGGCCGGTGCCTGGAAAACATTCTGGACGGTGACCATCCCCGGTGCGCGCTACGGATTGCTTTCAGCTACCTTTGTGGTTTTCAATCTGGTGATTACCGATTTCGGATTACCCAAAGTGATCGGGGGACAGTATAACATGCTGGCCGTGGACATCTACAAGCAGGTCATCGGTCAACAGAATTTCGAAATGGGAGCCGTTGTGTCTGTGGTTCTGTTGGTCCCGGCCATGATAGCATTTGGTATCGATCGCTATGTACAGCAAAAGCAAGTCGCGCAACTCTCTGCGCGTTCCGTACCCTTTGAACCCAAGCCAAATCGAAAATTTGACACGATTTGTTTGACATACTGCAGTGTGGTGGCCCTTTTCATTCTGGGCCTGATCGTCGTTTGTCAATACGCGGCACTCATCAAACTATGGCCTTACAATTTAAACTTTAGTTTGGGAAACTACAATTTTAATGTGATGGATGGGGGCGGGTGGGCTTCTTATGGTAATTCGATTCGAATGGCGTTGTTAACCGCATTGATCGGAACAATCGTTGTTTTTTGCGGAGCTTATATGGTTGAAAAAATAAATGGGTTTCTGATCACCAGGAGCAGTTTCCAGTTTCTGGCCATGATGCCCATGGCCATTCCAGGAATGGTCCTGGGTCTGGCCTATATCTTTTTTTTCAACGACCCGGCAAACCCGCTCAATCGAATATATGGCACCATGGTGATCCTGGTTGTCTGCACCGTCACTCACTTTTACACCGTCTCCCACCTCACTGCCGTTACCGCATTGAAACAGATGGATCGGGAATTTGAGGCGGTGGCCGCCTCCCTAAAGCAACCGTTTTACAAGCTCGTGGCTAAAGTCACCGTGCCGGTCTGTATGCCCGCCATTCTGGATATCTCGATCTACCTGTTTGTCAATGCCATGACCACTGTCTCTGCCGTGATTTTTCTCTACTCTCCGGACACCGCCCTCGCCTCGGTGGCGGTGATGAATATGGACGATGCCGGTGACATAGCACCCGCGGCAGCCATGGGGATGATGATTTTTTATACCAATGTTACCGCACGTGTGATCCACCTCTTTGCAACTCGGGGGCTGACGAAGCGCACCCAGGCCTGGCGGACGCGTTAGCAGATTGCGACTTAATATATACCTTAACGGGATGCCAACACCCCCAACACGGCGGCACAGTTGCTTTTCGCCCGACGGGATATCTGCTCGGCTTCTTGCAGTGTTTTCATCTTAAAGGCCTCATCCTCCACAGCGGACATATTGATCAATACATTTTGCCAAGCGCCCCATATTCCCGTTTCCAATGCCCGGGCGCCCACCTGGATATCCGAGTTGGATGCCGGGTTGCCGTACTTAGCGATCTCGATCATGGCCTCCCAGGCTTCATCCCCCAGACGCATGGTTTTCAACGGTATGCGGATGGCTGTTTTCAGGCCTGCCTGCATGGCCCGGTGTCGCAATTTTTTCTCTTCAGTTGTCTGCCTGGACATCCTCAGGGCCCGGACATAGTCGCTGAAGGCATCGGTGTCGGCGTCTATGAGCGGTATCAAGGCCTTGCTGATACGGTGCAGGGGGGGGATGATTTGGCGCATTTTTACATCCAGGGCTTCGAATTTGCGCACACCATAGGTCAGTTTGGCTACCATAGATCCAAGGCCCACACCGACAGCGGCCAGTTGTGCGGAAACCGAGCCGCCTCCCGGAGCGGACGAGCGCGAGGCAACCTCTTCGATGAAGCCGCGCAAACTCATGCCGGTCAAGGGGGCCGGGGGCGGTTCGGCGACAATGTAATCGATGATCCGCTCCCGGGGATTGAAGCGGGCCACAGAGTTGAGACCCAACCGCTCGATAACCAGCCGGATTTTCTGGTCTTCCTCGATAATGAACAGGTTCTCTTTCCGAATATAGTAATCGGCAGCCTGGAGCATGGCTTCCAGGGGCACCACACCGACAATTTCCGAACCGGCAACGGCCACCTTTAATTTGGCGGCCTCCGCTTTCACCTCCTCGAATAAGGTATGGATGGGGGTTACCGTATAATCGTTTAGATTGACGGTGACCTGCGCCATATTGTACTCATCCACGAACCATCCCATCCCCTTGACCATCTTCAGGCGGCCGGGTTTTCCGGGCCCGCGGCCCGCCTCCCGGAGATCTAGAGCAATACGGTGGGCCTGATTCGAGGTTCCCATGATGTTTACATTGTAGGCGATTAAAAACTGCCGCGCACCGACGGCCGTAGCCCCCCAGGCGGGTACGAATTCCGACGGCCCGTAGTCCGGCAGCCACTTGGGGTCTTTAAGCCGTTCTGCCAACCCTTCATACTCACCCCGGCGGACGTCAGGAAGCCTGCGCCGGTAGTCCTGCCCGGCCGCATGTTCATATAGATATACCGGAACCCCGAGTTCCTCGGCCAAACGGCGCCCGAAGGTCTCGGCAATGGCGACACATTCCCGCATGCTGATATTGGCCACGGGTACAAAGGGACAGACATCCATGGCCCCGAAGCGGGGATGCTCGCCCCTATGGGTGGACATGTCGATCCGCTCCCCGGCCACCTTGGCCGCGTTCAAAGCCCCCGCTATAACGGCTCCGGGATCTCCGACAAAGGTGTAGACCGTCCGGTGGGTGCTGGCGCCGGGATCCACATCCAACAGGCGGCACCCATCCGTATTGCGGATGGCCTCGGCGATGGCCTCGATCACCGTCCTGTCCCGGCCTTCGGAAAAGTTGGGGACACATTCAACGATTTGTTTCATTTGTAGATCCTCATTGAGTTATGACCTTATTGCGGTAGTGGTGATGAAAAAAGTTTTTATTTGGAAAGCAACAGTTCCAGCCAGGAGGAAGGTGATGCGCCTTTCCGCTTCGATCCGGGCCCCGGCCAGCCGGCCAGCCGGGCCATCATCCACCAGAAGGCGCGTGCTTTGCGGTTGCAGTTCAACGCCTTGGAATGGGCACAGGTGCAGGCATCGCAAAGATCCGAACCCGGATGCGCCCGACACCATTCCGCGGCCCAGTTTCCCCCGGAGTAATTGCATCCGTCGTCGGCCCCGAGGTCGAGGAAGTCTTTGCCGTCCGGGTTATACCTCTCGATATCGGCAAAATCGAAAAGCACCTTGTTATTTTGAAGGCAGTACTTTCTTATCTGTTGGTTTCTGATATGTAGATTTCCATCTGAGCCGCTGCCGTCCAGATGGCCGGTCATATAGATGAAACGCATATCCGGATACTCCTTCTCAAAGCGGTCGATGGCATCCAGGTATTTTTTGATATAGCCGCTGGCGGCGTCCGAAACCTCACCGCACCAGGCCCACATGGAAAAATCGTAATCTCCGGTATCGGCCACGGCCCGGGTTCTGTTTTTGGCGGAGGCGCCCTCCCAATAATCCGTGGGTGTGATGTAAGTTCCCGGCGGGTTGCCGTCGTATATGCGGATGGCGGGCTTGGCGCCCTTGGGGGGAAGCCCGACGGATCCGCTTACTCTAACGGCCACGTTATACTTGGGATAAAGCGATCTTAGATTGGTGATTCCGGTAACAACCTGTTCTCCATGGGAGGTATGGGCGTAGTGGAGGGTCAATTTTTTGGCCTGAGCAAGCCAGTGATCCGGTATCTTGGAAAGATCCGTACAAGTGTGGTCAATGATAATACCCTGGCAAAAGGAGATTGAAC
>CAZWGD010000256.1:0-3936 GCA_964633235.1 uncultured Desulfobacteraceae bacterium
ATGGAAGCCTTCAAGCTTCCTGAGGGCAGCGGCCCGACGGGGGGGTCTTCATCCGGCGCTTGCACGAACTCTTGTAGGTCCCGGCTGCAAAACACTAGACCACGCCGGCCCTTGCGCAGGGCTATGTTGTATGGCGGAGACCGGCGTTTGATTTCATCCGATTCCAGAAGCGCCGCTTCCAGGGCCGAAGCGGTAACGGTCGTATCCAACCGATAGGCTTGGGTCAACATTTCCAAGATGTGCTCACCCGGCGACCCGCGCTGGCGAAAATAGCTGTTGACCCGCCTTTTGAGTGACTTTGCTTTGCCGATATAGAGCACATCCCCGTTGGCTCGCAGCATGCGGTAAACGCCGGGTTGATCGGACAAGCGGCGGCGAATTCCGGGGTCCATCGGATAGGCCCGCTGTCTGCGTGGCCCTGGAAGACTTGAGGTCATCCACTTGGCCAGCTGTTCCAGCGTCAAAATATGGGCCTCACGCTGTAACAGCCCCACAAGCTTCTTCCAGATAACCGCCGTCGCCCGAACATGATCCGCACTTCGTCTGCATTCCGGCATGGCATGTCCGAAATAACCGGCTAGAGCGCGAAGACCCCGTCGCGGCAAATCGGGAAGCAGCCGTTTTGTGATTTCATGGGTGCAAATCAACTGCAGGGGAAACGGGTCCGGGGAAGGCTGCTGATGGTACAGATCGCGCAGAAAGGGTTCTTCAAAGCGTGAGAAATGGATCACCGTGGGGCACGTGCGGGCGTGGTTGGCCGCCCTGACATCCCGACACGCCGCATGGAGCCTTTGCCGGATTGTTCCGGGTGTAAGGGCGGCCTTAAGGTCCTGCCGGCCTATGCCCGTAATCCGTTGTATGGATCGGGGTATCTCAGCCCCGGAGGGCAGTTCAACCAGATATGCCTGGGGTTGCAGGTCCGCGGACGTATGCAATGATGACCCGCAAACGTGCCCCCAGCCGATCTCAAGCAGGTGGCCCTTGCCGGGATTCGCCCCGGTAGTCTGGCAGTCCAGGGCTAAAATATGCAGGTTCTCAAGGGAATTTTTCATGCCGGCTCTCCCGAAAAATCACATACCGCAACACCATCGGCGTGTCAAAATGATAGTGGCCATGCCGGTTCTTGTGTGTTAGGCTGCGGTGGAAATTCAGGGGTTACCCCGGTTCACAGCCCGTGGGAACAACTTGAGCATCGCTCACCATCGAGTGATACCGGCGGCAAGTACGCTCACCGGATCCGGTCAAAAAGACAGAGGCTCTTTCTACAGACTATAGGCTTTCAGATAAATGCTTGGCAAGACTGGAAGGAATTTCCCTTGGAAAGGCGTACGGTGCGTAGGTTCTCGAGGGGAAGCGACCGACAACGCAGGCCGAAAACGTTTTCTGGAAAACCATAGCAAGTCAAAGTGTGTCCAGTCTCTTTCCGGTCAATATGCCCTGAGAAAAGGGAAGGGGCGTCCTGAAAAAGGGGAGGAAAATAAAATGAGTGATACCGTTCAAGTCCACGTCAGTGTAAAGCGGATAGGGTCAACCGCATCTGAAGGAAGCGCCAGAGACCATCGTGTTGTCATGGACCGGCCCACGGCCAAAGGCGGAGAAGACCGGGGAGCCATGGGGGGAGAGCATCTGCTGATGGCCTTGGGCGGGTGTTTTATGAGCAACCTCCTGGCCGCGGCCAAAAGCCGCCAAACCGGACTGGATGATGTAAACCTGGATATCACGGGAACCTTGGGCACGGCACCCCCCGGCTATACGGCGGTGGAAATGAAAATATCAACGCCTTACCGGGATAGAGCGCAGATGCACAAGCTGGTAACCATCGCGGAACGGGGCTGCATCGTCGCCAACACGCTGAAAAAAGCCGTCGACCTGAAAATAGCATTGGTATAATTTGCCGGAACGGACCGCCTCGGGGAGCGTAAGATAACCATTCGGATTGCATTTTGTGAAATTTGCATGCAAAATGGGCCTCCATTGAATGGGGCTGTAAGTGCGGCTGTTTTCATGAGTCGATGGAGACCGGGGCTTAATATGGATCGCCGGGGCTTAATATGGATCGCCGGGGCTTAATATGGATCGATTGATAGGCGTATTTCTGGTTACCCTGTCGGCCATTCTTTTCGGTGCAAACCCCATTTTCGCCCGGATAAGCTATGACACCGGTGCTAATCCCGTAACCTATCTTTTCCTGCGTTTTTTATTGGCCTCTCCGATCATGCTTTTGTTCATGATAGCGAGGGGTTATGCCTTTCCCCGCGGCAAACTGATGTTTTCGCTGATGCTGATAGGGGCAATCGGTGCGGGCACGACCTTTTGCTTTTACACGGCCATACACCTTGCCCCCGTGAATCTCATCATCGTGATAACCTATATGTATCCCACCATAGTAACCCTACTTTCGGCTGTTTTTCTCAAACAGGCAATTACGGCCTTTAAAATTACCGCCCTCGTTATGACCATTGTCGGAATTTCGGTGGCCATCGGCATGGACAGCGGGGGATATTGGTCCGGCATTCTATTGGCGATGGCTACGGCCGTCCTGCATTCAGTTTTCCTGATATTGGGCAGCCTTTCGACACCCAAAGCAGGTGCATTTCCGGCGTCAACCGTCATTATCCTATCCTCGGCCGTTATCTATGGCGTTTATGTAAGCATTCAGGGGCTGCAACTGCCCACGCATATCTCCGGGTGGCTGGCAGTATCGGCCAGTGCTTTTTTCTCAACGGTTTTAAGTCTGATCACCTTTTTTGAGGGACTTAAGCGTATCGATACGGCCAATGCGGCCATCATCTCCACCTTTGAAGTCGTGGTGGCCGTAACCCTGGCGGTTATTCTTCTTGGGGAAACCCTCAGCTTGCCGAAAATCGTGGGCGCCTGCCTGGTGATGTCGGCCGTGATGATGCTGGCTAAGAGTGAATATGAAACAGATCGGGCCAGAATGTAGGCTTTGAGATTTAGCGGCCGCGACCGGCAAACCAAACCGCAAAGGCCGTAACGACCATGCCGATAAGCTGTAAGCCCGTCAATTTTTCTTGAAACACAATAAAGGCGATCAGAGCGGTTACCGGTGGGACCAGGTAAAACATGGTGGCCACCCGGGAGATTTCCCCGTGGCGTATGATCAACAATAACAAGCTGATGGCACCGATGGATAAGACAAGCACAAGCCAGGACAGGGCCCCGATAAATTTAAGGGACCACCGCACGGTCATGGTTTCCAAGAAAAAAGCGCCCGTTCCCACCAGGATGGCTGCCCCCAGAAACTGCCAAACACCGCTTGTTCTTATATCCTCCGCGGACACAAACGCCTTCTGGTAAATGGTTCCCAATGTGATCCCAACCAGGGCTGTAAAACTGAAAAAAACATTCGCCATGGTCACGTTTTGTACGGCCTCTGTCGTAAGGCGCGGCGCGAGAACGAGCGCCACGCCGCAAAGACCCAGTACAAGTGCCATCCATTGACGCCTCGAAATCTGTTCGCCCAACAGGGGACCGGATAGCAGGGCGGTCAGCAGGGGCTGTATTCCCACGATGAGCGCGGCGATTCCCGCCGGCATGCCGAGACCGATCGACTAAAACACACCGCCCAGGTATACCCCGTGGAGCAACGCCCCTGAGGCACAGCAATGCAGGATCATTTTGGGATGCCGGGGCCATGGCGCTTTTGATAGAAGCGCCATGGCTGTGAGCATAAAGACCACGATAACAAAGCGGTAAAGCAAAAAAGTCAAGGGTTCGGCATAGGGCAATCCGTATTTGGCGCCGATGAAACCCGTCGACCACAAAAAGACAAACAGAGCGGGCATTAATCGGGACCATCTTGAGGAGGGATGTGCATCTACGGACATTTTTCACCCGCCTCTGTTACGGGCAGCGGAAAGAAATAGGGACACCATACTTCTTTTCGGTGCCCGTATCAGAGGCGTGTGAAAAATG
>CAZWGD010000257.1:0-3918 GCA_964633235.1 uncultured Desulfobacteraceae bacterium
CGGAAAAGTGGAAGAGATGGAAATGATGCGCACTTTCAACAACGGCATCGGTCTGATCATGATTGTCCCGGAGCCCACCGCCCAAGATACCCTGGAGCGGCTGGGCGGGATGAATGAAAAGGCCTTTGCCATCGGCCGGGTAATCGAAAGAAAGGGCCGGGGGCAGCGTATTCATTGGTCATAATCATGGGATTATGGCCAGAAGGTTAAGATCGGGGGTAAACACCTCTTGCGGCCGATATGAATAGCATGTCGATTGAAACCGAACTATATATCTTCCCTCCCTTATCATTTCTACTTTGCCTGCTGATCACTCCGCTGGTGCGTAAAATCGCCATTGCCGGAAAGTGGCTCGCCTATCCCCAGAAGGAACGCTGGCACAAAAAACCGACGGCCCTGCTAGGGGGTGTCGCCATTTACATCGCGCTCGCCGTACCCCTGTATGTCTCTGCGGATTTCTCCAGGCTTTTTGCCGCGCTCCCGCAAGCCGGCACCTTCAACCCGGTTTCCGGCATCGGGTCTATTATTTGGATCGGTATGACCCTGCTCTTTCTTCTCGGAATCGTGGATGACTTCAAGCATATCAAACCCTATACCAAATTGGTTGGGCAAATCATGGCCGCCTCCCTGGCGGCCCTGCTGGGATTCCGCCTGACATGGTTCACCTCCCTGACGATCGATACCATCATCACCATCGTGTGGATTGTGGGTATTACCAATGCCTTCAACCTGCTGGACAATATGGACGGCCTGTGTGCCGGTATCGGGTGCGTATCCGCCGTCTTCCTGGCCTTGATCTTTATTAACGACTTCCCCCAGGCCGCCCTGGTTGCCCTGGTACTTGCCGCCTCACTAGCCGCGTTTCTGGTCTACAACTTCAACCCGGCCTCTATTTTTATGGGTGACAGCGGCAGCCTGGTCATCGGCTTTACCATTTCCCTGCTGACCCTCTGCCATGCACAGATAAAACCGGACAGCACCCTGGCCGCCTATGCGGTCCCGGTGATGATCGTCATGGTTCCCATACTGGATACCACCCTGGTGTCCATGATTCGCATCTTAAGCGGCCGCAAGGCCTCGGTGGGCGGGCGGGACCATACATCCCACCGGCTGGTGCTCATGGGATTGACGGAAAGGGGCGCTGTCCTGTTTCTATGCGGCATCGGGACGATTTCCGGTATTGCCGCCTGGTTTGTCAATCAAAGCGACACCCTGACATCCCCGACCGTGATTATCCCGCTGGCGCTGTCCATTATTCTGATGGCTGTTTACCTTTCTCAACTACGGGTTTATCCGGAAAAGGAGTTCTCCCTGTTGCGGGATCGGACGTTTACCCCCGTTCTGGTTGAGCTTACCTACAAGCGACAGCTCCTGCTGGTCATTCTCGATTTTTGTCTGATTGCCTTCGCCTACTATCTCTCGTACCGTCTTCGTTTCGATGCCGAGGTTTTTCCATATTACTTCAAGGTGTTTCTACAGTCACTTCCCGCCGTGATCGCCTGCAAACTGGTGGCCTTTTTTACGATGGGCGTCTATCGGGGCATCTGGCAGTTTTTAAGCACCAACGATGTTATGGTGTACATCAAGGCGTCGCTGATGGCCACATTTCTATCGGTCTCCATCATTACCTTCATGTACCGCTTTATCGATTTCTCCAAAGGGATTTTTTTGATAGACTGGATGTTGACCCTCTTTTTTCTCATCGGTTCCCGGGGGTTTTTCAGGCTATCGGGAGATATTATGAAACGTAAAACCCTGGCCGGTGATTCGGTACTCATTTACGGCGCCGGCCGTGGGGGGGAAATACTGCTACGTGAAATTCTCAACAACCCCAACCTGAGAATCAAGCCCATGGGATTTATCGATGACGATCCTTTGAAGAGCGGGAAAAAACTCCAGGGATACCCGGTCCTGGGTACCTTTCACGACCTGGAGGGAATTATCCACAAGCATTCAGTATCGGGCCTGCTGATCTCTTTTAAAAACGACGGACCGGAGGGAACCGACCGGGTAAAACGGTTGTGTCAAAAACACAACCTCACCCTCAAGCAGTTTTCAATCCATGTGGAATCCATCGACCTGGGCAAATAACCCGGACTGGCTGACGGCCTTGAAGCCAAGGAGACTGATGATTGATTGGCGGGCGTCAACGTGAAAATCCTCGGCATCGAATCTTCCTGTGATGAGACGGCCGCGGCGGTGGTGGTCGACGGCAGGCAAATACTATCTTCCGTGGTTTCCTCCCAGGTGGCGGTCCACCATCCTTACGGCGGTGTGGTGCCCGAACTGGCATCCAGAAAGCACATGGAGGCCATTATGCCGGTGGTGGATGAGGCCCTGGGTTCAGCCGGCATTGACGCTCAAGATCTGGATGCCGTCACCGCCACCCAGGGTCCCGGCCTTATCGGTGCGCTTTTAGTGGGGTTTTCTTTTGCGCGGGCATACGCCTACGCCCTGAAGATCCCCTTTGCCGGCGTCGACCATCTGGAGGGCCATGTCAACTCCGTTTTTTTGGATGCCTCCCCACCGGCTTTTCCATTCGTCTGTCTGTTGGTCTCAGGGGGCCACACCAGTATCTATTACGTCACGGCCCACACCCAGATGACGCTTCTAGGGCAAACCCGGGACGATGCGGCCGGAGAGGCTTATGACAAGGTGTCAAAAATGCTCGGCCTGGGCTATCCCGGCGGCCTGGTGATTGACAGGCTGGCACATGAGGGGCGTCCCGGGAAAATGGTCTTTCCAAGGCCGTATTTGGATAGATCCAAGTACGATTTCAGTTTCTCGGGCCTCAAATCGGCCGTTCGCCGCTACCTTCAAAGTCATGAATCCGCGCATAAGCACCAAATCCGGGACATCGCCGCCGAATTTCAAGAGGCGGTGGTGGAAGTGCTGGCGTTTAAGGTCGTCAACGCCGCCCTGGAAAAGGGATGCACGGAGCTGGCCGTAGTGGGGGGCGTGGCCGCCAACAAGCGCCTGCGTGAAAGAGTGATCCAGGACGCCGGTGCCAGGGGCCTGAAGGTGCATATCCCCCCACCGGCGCTTTGTGGCGACAACGCCGCCATGATCGCCGCGACCGGGTATCACCATCTCAGGAAGGGTGCCGTGACAGGGTTGACAGAAGATGTCTATTCCAGGGCCAGGATGCCCTAACCCGGATAAACCGGAAAAGTGTTCCCCGAAGAATAAACGGGATCTGCGACAGGTGTCAGTGTTCAGGATTAATGTACCGGCAATAGGAGGCTTTTCCTGACACCTGAAACCGGTCACAGATCCCGTCTGCAGGCGTGAATATCCTTCCTGATGGTCATTACCAGCTCCGGTTACGGTTCATGAAAACCATGGCGGATTTCGCATAAGCGTTTCCTGATAGATCCGCTCCTGAAAAATCCGCCACGGTCAAGGAACCGTTCAGATTATTTGCCGCCCATCATGGCTTCGATGTCTTCAGCCACTGTACCGATGGGCTTGATGTCGAATTTCTCCACCAGCACATTGGCCACGGTCGGAGATAGAAACGCCGGCAGGGTGGGGCCCAGCCGGATTCCCTTAACCCCAAGAAAAAGCAGTGCCAAAAGCACCGCACAGGCTTTTTGCTCATACCAGGCGATGTCGTATGAAATCGGCAGGGCATTGATATCCTCCAGGCCGAAGACCTCCTTCAACTTGAGGGCGATTACCGCCAGGGAATAACAGTCGTTGCACTGACCGGCATCCAACACCCGGGGGATACCGCCGATATCGCCCAGGTCGAGCTTATTGTAGCGATATTTAGCGCACCCGGCGGTAAGGATTATCGTGTCCGGGGGGAGGTTCTCGGCAACCTCCGTGAAATATTGCCGGGATTTCTGGCGTCCGTCACATCCGGCCATGACCACAAAGCGCTTGACGGCCCCGGATTTGACGGCTTCCACAACC